>JALOLV010000174.1 GCA_025455785.1 Spirosomataceae bacterium
CGGCAACCAAGAGCTTATCGACTTCTCAGAAGCCCTCGAAGCAGTTTGTGTTGAGACCGTAGAAAGCGGCAAAATGACTAAAGATTTGGCGGTTTGTATCCATGGTAACAAAGTAAGCCACGGCGAACACTATCTTTATACAGAAGAATTCTTGGATGCTATCGACCAAAATTTGAAAGCAAAATTGGCGAAGTAAGTTTTCTTTAATACGTAAATCCCCCACCTTGCTGAGTGCAAAAAGGTGGGGGTTTTTGTTTGATGTCCCCTTTAAATTTTTAATAATATGAACATTTTCTTTGATTATTATTAATGGGATTTTGCTCTGAGTTCATCAAAAAAATAACCCATATTTTTGGAAATATTAAATTTATAAAATTACATTTGTAAATGTGGCATAACTTACATATGAAAGTATCAAAATTCACATATATAGATTTATTTGCAGGAGCAGGTGGCTTATCTGAAGGCTTTATAAATGAAGGTTTTACTCCTATTTCTCATGTTGAAAAAGATAAATTTGCATGCGAAACTCTAAAAACAAGAATATCTTACCATTATCTAAAAAAAGTGAATAATCTTGGTGTTTACTATGATTATCTAAAAAATAAGATTTCTAAAGTTGATTTTTACAAAATAATTCCTGACGAGCTTTTAAATAGTATCATTTGTGAAGAAATTTCTGATGAAAAGCTTGAAGAAATAGAGTCAAAGATTGGAAAACATAATGTTGACTTAATCGTTGGAGGACCACCCTGCCAAGCCTACTCCATAGTAGGAAGAGCAAGAGTACGCGACGAAGAAAAAAAAAATAGAGACCCAAGAAGATTCCTCTACAAACAATATATTAGTTTTCTGAAAAGGTATAATCCTAAAATATTTGTTTTTGAGAATGTTCCCGGTATACTTAGTGCCAAAGATGTGGATGGGCAGCTTTTTATAGAAAAAATGCGAATGGAGTTTCAAGAAGTTGGTTATCTAATTGACTTTGCATTATTAGATACTTCTGACTACGGAGTTTTACAAAAAAGAAAACGTGTTATTATTATTGGATGGCAGGAAAATTTACAATTAAGCTATCCAGACTTTTCAACAGAATATATAGATAACGACAAATTTGAAGTTCAGAAAGATATTTTAAATGATTTACCTAATTTAAAACAGGGCGAGAGTTGGGATAAGTTTATCTACAAAAAAGAAGCTTCTGACTATCTAAAGCAATTCAGCTTAAGGTCAGAAAATGATGTATTAACATGGCACATTGCAAGACCAACGAATACAAATGATAGTCAAATTTATAAATTAGTTATTGAAAAATGGTTTAATGAGCACAAAAGGCTTCACTATAAAGACTTACCTGAAAATTTAAAAACTCAAAAAAACCAAGATGTTTTTAATAATAGGTTCAGTGTTGTAGAAGGGGATTTACCGTATGCTCACACTGTGGTAGCCCATATTGAACAAGATGGACACTACTATATTCACCCAGACATTCAACAACTAAGGTCAATTACGGTTCGTGAAGCTGCAAGAATCCAATCGTTTCCTGATAATTACTACTTCGAAGGCTCTCGTAGTGCCGCTTTTCGTCAAATAGGAAATGCAGTAGCTCCTGTATTTGCACAAGCTGTTGCAAGAAAAATAAAAGAAATGTTATGGAAAATATCCCTCAACCAATCTACTCAAAAGAACAAAGAATTAGGCCCGCTGCAAGGCATATATTAACGGTTGGAAAAGGAATTATAAAAGACCGATATACAGCCATAATTGAGTTAGTAAAAAATAGTTATGATGCAGATGCTTCAGAGGTAAATATATACTTTAAATATTACCCCCCTAAGCAAACACTTGAACAAATCCGTGAAAGTGTTGAAGCTAAAATTTTTGATGAGCTATTAAAAATTAAAAAAGAATCAGATATACCCCAAAAATGGGGAACTACCCTAAAAAATATAGCATATAGCTTGCTACCCATATTAAAAATTATCATTGAAGATAATGGGCATGGTATGGATATAGAAACCATATTAACAAAATGGTTAGTACCATCAACTGATAATAAACAAAAAAATAGTCTGAGTAGGAGTGGCAAAAGGAAAGTACAAGGTAAGAAAGGTATCGGGCGGTATGCTGCTTCAATATTAGGTAATGAATTTGTAATGGAGACTACAGATTCGGTTAGTCATAATAAGAGCGTCATTGTGATTGACTGGAAACAATTTGAAAATGATACATACCAATACTTAGACGAAGTACCTATATTAGTAGAATCATACCATTCCCAAGGGCAAGGTACAAAGATTGAGATTTTAACTTATGATAATTGGAATCAATCTGAAAGGGATATATTAATTGCAGAATTAAGAAAGCTGATTCCATCAAAAGAGACATTTCTAACTACCGATAATAAATTTGATATTTATTTTTACATTGAAAATCTTGATGGTACTTATGAAAATCATGAAATAGAGCCGTTTCCTTCAATAGATATTTACCATTATAGAATTATAGGTAAAGTTTATAAAAAAGACGAAAAAATAATAAGTTCTTTTGAGTATCAAAATGTTTATGAATCAATTGATGACAAAATTGTAATAGAAAAGGAGATTACGGAAATTTCGGTAAACGATTATTGCGGAGATATTACTTTTGACATAAGAGTTATTGATAGAGATAACATCAGTTTGAATTTTTTAAAAGGTGTTTATGAAAAAGAAATTTATGGTAAAAAAATCTCTGAATATACAAATGCTGAGTTAATGAAAGTTTTTAATGAGATTGCTGGGGTTGCAGTAATTCGTGAAAACTTTAATGTTCGTCCATATGGAGACAAGGATTTTGATTGGCTAAATTTAAATAAGAGGAGGGTTAATAATCCTACAATGCGATTAGACTCGCATCAAATTAGTGGTTTAATTACCATTCAAAATGAAGAAATTTCAGGTTTGGAAGAAAAAGCAACTCGTGAAGGACTTAAAGAAAATGAAAAGTATGAAGCATTAATAAAAATTATTCTGAGTGTTATCTCAGAAATGGAACAGCGTAGATTTATTTTCAGAAAATACCGCATAAATGAGGAAGAAAAAGCAGAAGAAAAAATAAAAAAAGCATTTGAACTATCGGGGCTTTATACACAAATAGTTAATGAGCTAAAGAAAGCAGAGGTAAGTTTACAAGTTGTTAATCATGTTTCAGACATTATTAGAAAAGCTGAGAGTGAAAAAACGAAACAAGTCAATAATATTACTCAAGCATTAGCCGAGCAAGATGAAAGAATAAAAGAAATAATTGCCACATATCAAATTCAGGCATCTTTAGGTAAAGTCGTTAATGTTGTTATACATGAGGGAGGTAAACACTTAATGTATTTAAGAGACCAGCCTAAAAACATAATAAAATGGGCCAATGAATTAGAGGCTAAAATAAATAAAAACACTCAAGTAACAGATGACGATATTATTCAAGACTTAATAAATAAAATATCATCCCGATTACAAACAGTAAAAGAACAAGCCGACTTGTTTGTTAAATTATTTAATAAACTTCGGACTATTGCAATTTCCAAAAGACCACATAAAAAAGATTTTGACCTAAGTAAAACGCTGAAAACCTCAGTTGAAATTTATGAAAATGAACTAGAGTTATATGGAATAAAGGTCAATATTTTTGGTTCGCAAAGGATAGTAATAAATGGGTGGGATGTTGATTATATAGCAACATTTACTAATTTGATAGAAAATAGTATTCATTGGTTAAATATTGCGAACAAATCTCATAAAGAAATACTAATTACTGTCAATGAAGAGAGTGATAACATAGAAATTATATATCAAGATAATGGGGTTGGTATCAATGAAACTTATATCGAAGGAGGTAGAATCTTTGAGGTAGGTTTTAGCACAAAATCCAATGGAACTGGTTTAGGGTTAACTATTGCAAAAGAAGCTATGCAACGCAATAATGCAACTATAGAAGCAGAACCATATGCAAATGGAGCAAAATTTATTATAAAGATAAATAAAACACAATTTTAGAGATGGAAATAAAAATCCTTATTGTTGAGGAAGATACCGCAGCAATAGAACTTTACACAGATATATTAACTAATTATCCCTCAATTTTTCCAGAATTCTCAGATAACAGAGAAGACGCATTATCTAAAATTAATAGTAATGTGTATGATGCAGCAATACTTGATTTAAAATTAGATAATCATAGCGAAACGCTTGACGGTAATATCATTGCGAGAGAAATTAAAAATAACTTGAGGTTTCCTATTTATATTTTGTCTGGTAATATAGAAGAGTTGGATGAAGACCTAAAGCAAGGAGCAAATATACTTTTCAAGATAAACAGTCGCTTAGTAGATAATATTTTTGAGACAATATTAAACGATATTATACAGCTAAAAAAAACGGGGATTGTTGACATTTTGAACAGAAGAGGAAAGATAGATAGTTATTTGCAAAATATTTTTTGGAAGCACCTGACTAATTCAATGCCTTATTGGATTGAAAAAGCAAAGGTAGAAGATACACAAACTGCATTACTCAGATATACACTTTCTCATTTACACGAATATTTAGAGATAAATGAAAGTGGGAGATTTGAAGATTATCATGTTCCTGAATTTTACATCAAAGAGCCAATAAAAAAGAGTAAAGAAACTGTTTTTACAGGTGATATAATTAAAAAATTCGAAGATAATAGTTATTACGTAGTTCTAACGCCTGCCTGTGATTTAGTTGTAGATAATTCTCGACCCAGGCCTAAGGCAAAATATATAACTTTGGTTAGAGTGGAACAAGTTGAAGAACTTTTATCCGATATGCCTGAAACTACAACGAGAGAAAAAGAAAAAAAAGAAAATAAAATAAGAAGTTTAAAACATGACAAAGAATATGGTTATCATTTTCTACCACGTTATGATGGTTTTTATGAGGGTGGAATAATTTGTTTTCAAAATATATTATCCGTAAAGTTGGATGATTTGTTGAATCCCGAAAAGTATAGTGTACAACTATCTATAGCTAATTCTTTTAAAAAAGATATAATCGCTCGTTTTTCACATTATTATTCAAGACAGGGACAACCATCAATAATCTGATTACTAAAAATTTGTAGTAGGTCTCTGAAACCTACTACAAATTTTACCCAGCCCAATTCTCTCTATCCAAACTCCTGTACTGAATTGCCTCGGCGAGGTGTTCGATGCGTATTTCATCTGAGGCCGCCAAGTCGGCAATTGTCCGCGAAACCTTCAAGATACGGTCATAGGCACGTGCCGAAAGCCCGAGGCGTTCCATTGCTTTTTTGAGAAGAGCTTTGCCTGCTTCGCCAATTTCACATATTTCTTTTACCATTTCGGGCGGCATCATGGCGTTGCAATGTATTTCGGGGTAATTCTCGAAGCGTTTGGTTTGTATTTCTCTTGCCTTAATCACCCGCTCCCGAATCTCGGCCGAAGACTCGTTTTTACGGGTTGATGAGATTTGGTCGAAGTTTACGGGTGTAACCTCTACATGGAGGTCTATCCTATCGAGCAGCGGCCCCGATATTTTATTGAGGTATTTTTGCACGACACCTGGCCCACAAACGCAGTCTTTTTCGGGATGGTTGTAGTATCCGCACGGGCAGGGATTCATGCTGGCTATGAGCATAAAATTGGTCGGAAACTCAACTGCCTGTTTGGTTCGAGAAATCACCACTTTGCGTTCTTCGAGCGGCTGACGCATCACTTCTAAGACCGTTCGCTTAAATTCGGGCAATTCATCCAAAAACAAAACGCCATTATGAGCCAACGAAATCTCTCCTGGCTGCGGAAAACCTCCGCCCCCTACCAAAGCGGCATCCGAAATCGTATGGTGCGGACTCCGAAACGGCCTTCTCGAAATTAGCGTTGATTTTACGCCTAATTTACCAGCTACCGAATGTATTTTGGTGGTTTCGAGTGCTTCGTGAAGCGTAAGCGGTGGCAAAATCGAAGGCAGACGCTTCGCCAACATCGTTTTACCCGCACCCGGGGGCCCAATCATGATGGCGTTGTGTCCGCCAGCCGCCGTGATTTCTAAGGCTCTTTTGATATTCTCTTGCCCTTGTACGTGCGAAAAATCAGCTTCGTATTCATTAATAGTATTAAAAAATAAATCGCGGGTATCGGTCACGAGCGGTTCGATTTCTAATGTACCCGTCAGATAACCAATAGCTTCTTGTAGGGTTTCAACCCCGATTACATCAATATTATTGACAATCGAGGCCTCCATGGCGTTTTCGGCGGGTAAAATAAAGCCTTTGAGTTTGTTTTTCCGTGCCTCTATCGCAATCGGTAAAACGCCTTTGATGGGTCGGAGTTTGCCATCCAAAGACAATTCTCCGAGAATCAAATATTCTTCGAGATTCCGAGTCGGGCGAATCTGTCCCGAAACCGCCAAAAGCCCCAAAGCGATGGGTAAATCATACGCCGAACCTTCTTTACGCACATCGGCAGGAGCAAGATTGATAATGGTTTTTTGGCGAGAAACTTGATAATTGCAATTTTTTAGGGCAGCATCCAAACGCTGTAAACTTTCTTTGACGGCGTTGTCGGGCAAGCCTACCACTGTTTGTCCTTGACCCTGTACAACACTCACCTCGACGGTTATCAAAGCGGCATTTACGCCATAAACAGCAGCTCCAAAGGTTTTAGCAAGCATATTTTTTTGTTTTTGTGAATTTTGTCGAATATCCACAAAAATAGAGGAATTATGTAAAAAATGGTAGGTTAATTTAAAAATCTACCGCAAAAATTAAATCTTTTAGCTAAACAAATTTCATTTAACTATTGAGCGTTTCTGTCAAATCCAAAAAATAATGCAGACTGCCGATAGATAAATCCATCTGCAATCTGCATTGCTCAATCCTTCTTCTAAATTATGCTTTTAGATTCTTGCCAAAACCTCAGCACCCATTGCATCGGTACCTAATATTTTATCGGCTGGAGTACTTGCATCAGCAATATCACGAGTACGGAAACC
>JALOLV010000175.1 GCA_025455785.1 Spirosomataceae bacterium
GTCGTGGATGATAATAAGTTTAAAATCGGATAAGCTAACCGTTTTAACGGTTTGTAATTTCAAAGCCACTTTTGAACCCCAAAGGTGGCTTTTGACGTTTTCTACTAAAAACTTCGTAACTTTGCAGAAAAAATCCCCTTTTCTTGATTAAGAAACTGGGTAGTATTTATGAAAACAAAAGGAAATCTAAAAAATAAAATAAACATAGTAACATTAGGTTGCTCAAAAAATCTCGTCGATTCGGAGGTGATTTATACACAACTCAAAGGCAATGGCTACAATGTTACACACGAATCCAAAAAAGATGATGCCAATGAAGCTGGCGTGGTCGATAAAGTTTATGTAACTGGCTGTTTATCACACCGTTATAAAGACGAATTAGAAGTTGAAATCCCGACGGTCGATGCGTGGTTTGGTACAAATGAGCTTCCCCGATTATTAAAAACACTCAAAGCTGATTACAAACATGAGTTGGTAGGCGAACGCCTCTTGACAACGCCCGCACATTATGCTTACCTAAAAATTGCCGAAGGTTGCGACCGTCCATGTAGCTTCTGTGCGATTCCGCTGATGCGTGGCGGACACGTATCGCAGCCAATCGAAACCCTTGTTTTGCAAGCCAAAAATTTAGCAAAAAAAGGCACAAAAGAACTGATTTTGATTGCTCAAGACCTCACTTATTATGGTTTGGATATTTACAAAAAACGTGAATTAGCCAATCTAATCGACCAATTGTCTGATGTTGAGGGCATAGATTGGATTCGTCTGCAATATGCTTATCCGTCTGGTTTTCCGATGGATGTGCTTGATGTAATGAAGAATCGCTCCAATGTTTGCAATTACCTCGATATGCCTTTGCAGCACGGGTCTTCTGAAATGTTAAAACTGATGCGTCGTGGGATAAATCGTGAAAAAACCGAAGATTTAATCAAGGCAATCCGTGATAAAGTACCCGATATTGCGATTCGTACGACCCTCATCGCAGGACACCCCGGCGAAACCGAAGAGCATTTTGAAGAAATGTATCGTTTTGTAGAACAAATGCGTTTTGAGCGTTTGGGCGTGTTTCAGTACTCTCACGAAGAGAATACCCATTCGCACACAATGGCAGACGACATACCTGCCGAAATCAAGCAAGAACGTACCGATTTGATTATGGAATTACAGCAGGGAATCTCTCAAGAACTGAACGAGCAAAAAATTGGGAATACCTATAAAGTACTTTTTGATAGAAAAGAAGGTGGATATTTCATTGGCCGAACCGAATTCGACTCGCCCGAAGTTGACAACGAAGTGCTTGTACCTGCCGACAAAAACTATGTCCGACAGGGCGATTTTGCAATGGTCAAAATCAATGATTCTGCCGAATTTGATTTATATGGAGAGGTCGTTTAGACCTCTTTTTTATTGCTTCAAAAAGTAGTAATCAGACCCGTCAGCCAAAACTGCCCCGACTGGCATCTTTTCGTACAAAATCAAGTATTGTTTGCCGTCGGATATTTGAAATCTATACGGCTGATAGGTATGGGTCTTAGTATATTTGATAAAATTCTTGAACTTATCGTCTCCACCCAACTCATAAGAGCCTTCTTCGTTCACTTTCCCATCAATTTGTCTGATATAATTACGGTTAAAATCAAATTGAATTAGCTCTGAATAACCAATCTCGTTTTCAGCTTTATCCATTCTTGCAAAAGCATTTACAATTCTAACTAATTTCCACTTGCCTGTCAATTCATCAGAATAAACTACATCACAACCACACAAGGGCATTTCGCACGAAATAAGCCAAATGGATAATACTAAAATTAAGATTTTACGAGCCATTTTCCTTTCCTTTTAATACAAAGACCCAATAATTCATATTTTGGTTGTAACAAAATAAAAAAGGTGCCTAATAAGACACCTTTTCTGATTTATATTCCTATGATGATTAGCCTCTATTGGTTCGGGCCTTGACTTTATCGTAAATACCTGTACTACGAAACGTGAGCATCTTATGGCCGTAGAAATTAGCAAAAAAACTAAAGCCCATCCCGATTACGTGGGCCAATGTTTCACGGACTTTTACCGAATATCCACCCAAATAAGGATTTGTAATGTAATGTAACGCTAAGTTTGAGATTCCGACCTGAATACCTAATGCCGTAAAAGCTATTATTACGTACTTTATACTTTCTCTACGTGTATTGCCCGATTCTTTGGCCGAAAAAGCAAATACTTTTTGTGGAATAAAACTTACAACAGTAGCCGTGAGATAGCCAAAGAAAACACTTAGATTGAAAGCTACCCCCTCTTTGAGACCCATGTAAGAAAACAAGTCTTTATACCAAATACGAGTGATTAAGTTTGAACCAGCCCCTAAAACAGCCGTAAAGAAGAATATGATAAAACTCCTTAACTCTTTGTTCTGTATTTTGTCTAATATCTTTAACACCAAAGTAAGTCCTGAATATTTTAAGATTGTATTCATTGAGGTCATTGTAGATGGAGTTTATCTTACAACAATCCACGTACCAAATCAGGTAAAAGCCCTAATAAAATTGAGCCTGCGGTAGTAATCCCCAAAATTATTTTATAAAACTGAGGTACATTAATTCTATCGCCTTCGCCTTCTTTCATGTATGCCGCAATAATTGGCTTGAAATAATAGTAAATACCAACCGCCGACATCAAGATAGCTACAATCATCAACCATACATACCCGCGAGATGCTACATCGTTAAAAACATAGAATTTACCCATAAATCCAGCCGTTAGCGGGATACCTGCCAACGACAACATGGCAATCGCCAAAACCGCCGCCAAGAATGGATTTCTCTTACCGAGTCCGTTCAAGACACTGATACTTTCGTCGGGGCGACCATTTACTAATTTCTCTTTCGATACAATCATCAAAACACCGAAAGCACTAATCGTGGCTAAACTATACGCAAATGAATAAAAAGCGATTGATGAGTCTGATTTAGCTGATAGTCCAAGCACAGCTAAAAGCATGTATCCTGCATGAGAAATACTCGAATAGGCCAATACACGCTTGAAGCTGGTCTGATAAACTGCGGTAATATTACTTATTAGCAAACTCAAAACAATCATAATAACGAGCATGATAGCCCAAAAAGTGTGCATTTGATTGAAAGAAACCGAAATAACACGGTAAATTGCCGCAAAACCCGCCGTCTTTACGATTGTGGACATGAATGTTGTAAATATCGTTGGGGCTCCTTCATAAACGTCTGGTGTCCAGAAGTGGAATGGTGCCGCCGAAACTTTGAACAAAAGCCCAATCAACAAAAACGTAACTCCGATATACAAATAAACGGGGCGGCTGGGGTATTGAGCCAGTAGCGAATCTACATCTTTTATATCAAACGAATAGCTTGCTCCGTAGAACATCGCCATTCCGAAAAGCATAATTCCTGTTGCAAATGCCCCCATCAAGAAGTACTTCAAGGCAGCTTCGTTGCCTCTCAAATTAGATTTATCGCTGCCCGTAAGGACATACATCGCTACCGAGAGAATCTCTACCCCAATAAATAGCATGATGAGGTTCTGAAAATTAGTCATCATGATTGCACCAACGAGCGAGAATTGCATCAAGGCGAAGTATTCGGCTGGCTGGGCTGAAGAATCGTCCAAAAATCCACGTGTTAATGCGATTATTAAGAATGCCGACACCAAAATGATAGCCGAGAATATTGTCGAGAGATTTGTAATCTCAGACATTTCATAGAAATACAAGCCCGGTGAGTTCCAATCATAAAAATTGGATAACAGTGCTACCAAAATAAAAAATAAAGTAGCAGGCAATAATATCTTTTTCGATTTTAGGAACCCCAAAAATAGCGTTACAAGACCTGTAATTGATAAAATAATTATCGGATACATATTTTTCAGTTTACAGTTTACAATTGGGAGTAAACAGTATTTCTAAATTATTTTAATAATGATTGTAAAATAGTATTGACTGCTGGCTCGGTTAGTTTTAAGATTACGTTCGGAAACACTCCAAGAACAATCACAACAATCGAAATCGGTAATAAAACAGCAACTTCACTACCTTTTACATCTTTAAACTTAGCAGTTGTTTCGTTGGTTTCGCCAAACATCGAGCGTTGTACCATCCGGAGCATATAGACTGCACCGAAAATAATCGTCAGACCCGCAATGGCTCCCAGCCATGCGTTTTTATCATAAACCCCTTTCAATAGCAAGAATTCGCCAACAAAACCGTTTGTGAGTGGCAAAGCAACACTACCGAGCATTATCACGATAAAATAAATGCTCAAAGCTGGGGTTCTTTGTGTGATTCCGCCCAAAGCACTCAAATCTCTTGTATTGGTGCGGTCATAAATAACTTTCACGATAAAGAAAAGTCCCACTACGTTGATTCCGTGAGCCACCATTTGCACCAAAGCACCTTGCAAACCACTGACCGTACCCGAAAGCACACCAGCGGCCATCAAACCAATGTGAGCAAATGAAGAATACGCTACTAATTTCTTGATATTATTTTGCTGGATAGCGATAATCGAACCATAGATTAATCCGATAATAGCAAGTACCATTCCGACAAAACTATAATTTGTAACACCAATCGGGGCTAAAGGAAGCAAGATACGAATCAAACCATAAACGCCCATTTTAGAAAGCAAGCCCGAAAGCAACATCGTAGCCACCGTAGGCGACTCGGTATAAGCGTCTGGTTGCCAAGTATGAAATGGCAAAACTGGCATTTTGATAGCAAAAGCAATAAAAAACGCCCAAAATAAATAACGCTGAACGCTTCCGCCCAAAATCTCAGACGTTTGTGTGAGTGATGAGATGTCGGCCGTGCCGCCTTTCATAAACAGGTAAACAATCGCTACAAGCATGAACAAGCTACCAAAAATGGTATAGACAAACATCTTGAAAGTAATCTTTGATGCGTTGGCTCCGCCCCACAAAGCCGCAATAAAGTATACTGGGACAAGCGTGGCCTCGAAGAAGAAATAAAAAGAGAAAATATCTTTTGCCGTAAATACACCCACCAAAGCTACTTCAGTCAGTAGAATTAAGGCATAAAAAGCAGCATGATTTTTATAACTAAACTTAAAAGTAGAAAGGATAATCAGCGGAATCAAAAATGCCGTCAGGGTGGTCATCAAAAGACTGATACCATCCATCCCGAGGTGGAAATTGATGTTCAGGTCCTTCATCCAAGCATATTTGACCTCAAACAAGGCCGTATTTTCGGGATTGAAGCTCAAAAAAGCGTAGAGAGCTACCACAAACTCGGCCAATGACGCTACCAATGCTACGTTTTTTGTAGTATTGGCATTGCTACCCTTCAATAAAAACAGCAGAATACCTGCAATCAATGGGATAAGTATAAGTGTTAATGTCAGCATAAAGCCTATTTATCTTGATAATGTCCTTTACATTTTACGACAAAAATGGTGTCGTTTTCTACCTTATATATTAATCGATGTTCGTCAGTAATTCGTCTCGACCAATAGCCTTTGTAATCATGTTTCAAAGGTTCTGGTTTACCCAAGCCTTTGAACGGACTTCGGCTAATGTCTTTTAAGATGGCGTCTATTCTACCAAAAATTTCTTTGTTTGAAGACGCCCATTCTATAAACTCCTCATAAGCACCACCTTGAAACTTTATTGATTTCATTTACTTCTCAAGTTATGAACAAGGTTATCATATTCTTCGATAGTAAATTCGACCAAGTTTCTGTTATGTTCTACATCTTCAATTGCAGCATTCAATTGCTTAGAATATAGATTTATGGTCTTGACATCAATTTCTAAATCTTGACCTCTAAAAAGTGCTTTTAGTTTCTTAAAGAAAGCATAATCAAATTCTGATTCTTTTATTTTGAATGTTGCTTCCATGATTATTCTATTTACTTAGGGGTATTTCCAGACAAATAGTTTTTCACGACTTGCAATACATCCGAGCCGATATTGATACCCAAAAATACTACGATACCAATCACCATCACGAATACATACACGCCTGTGCTACCAGCCTGTGCTTTACGAGCAACATTGCTGATACCTGCGACCAAGCTACCCACTCCGTTTACGATTCCATCAATTATACCTTCAAATAAACCTGCAAACACATTTGAAAGTGCTTTGATTGGATTCACAAAAACAGCCCAGTAGGCTTCGTCGATGTAATATTTGTCATAAATAACTTTTTGTAATCCAGTGATTTCGCTGTCTTCGGCTGGTACGTTCTTACCATTATTGTACTTAGAATAAGCAAAGAGGATTGAAACTACCGCAGCCGCAACCGAGATTCCCATCAGCATATACTCTGTCGAATGGTCTAAATGGTGCACACCAAAACTTGGCAGTACCGCCTTAGAACCTTCATAAAGTGGCTCTAAAAACTTATCTAAAATATAAGAACCGCCCAGTGCCTCTGGTACGCCCATAAAACCACCAATTACCGACAAGACAGCCAATACGATGAGTGGTAATGTCATATTCGATGGTGACTCGTGTAGGTGATGTTCTTGCTCGTGCGTTCCTCTAAAACTACCTGTAAATGTTACGAAAAATAATCGGAACATGTAGAAGGCGGTCATCATAGAACCCAAAACGGCAAATCCGTACATCAATTTGTTATGCTCATAAACATGAGCCAAAATATCATCTTTTGAGAAGAAACCAGCGAATGGTGGAATCCCCGAGATGGCTATCGTACCAATCAAGAATGTGATTGCAGTAATCTTGATTTTGCCCCACAAAGCACCCATCTTGCGGATGTCTTGCTCGCCACTCATGGCGTGAATCACACTACCAGCACCCAAGAAAAGTAATGCCTTAAAAAATGCGTGAGTAATAACGTGGAAGAAACCCGAGGTATATGCCATCACTCCGAGAGCCATAAACATATAACCCAACTG
Organism: Spirosomataceae bacterium; assembly: GCA_025455785.1. Lineage (GTDB taxonomy): Bacteria > Bacteroidota > Bacteroidia > Cytophagales > Spirosomataceae > JALOLV01. The sequence continues at coordinate 6,909 of JALOLV010000175.1, forward strand.
ACTCACTGTAGAGTAAGCCAATACTTTTTTGATGTCGTTCTGGAAAATCCCGATTGTGGCGGCCAAAAGTGCAGTTGCTACACCAATCCACGCTACGAATTCGAGCGTTGCGGGCGAGAGCGTATAAAGTATATTTGAACGTACAATCATATAAATACCCGATGTAACCATCGTTGCGGCGTGAATGAGTGCCGAAACGGGTGTCGGGCCGGCCATCGCATCTGGTAACCAAGTATAAAGCGGAACCTGTGCCGATTT
>JALOLV010000176.1 GCA_025455785.1 Spirosomataceae bacterium
GATGCTGATTTTGCCGAAATCTTTATGGCTGAACTGGGCGAAATAGGCTTTGAATCCTTTGTCGAGACCGACGAAGGACTTTTGGCGTATGTGCAAGAAGAGTTTTTTGAAGAAATGGCGGTGAAGAATTTGATGGAAGATTACGCTGAGCGAACCCCGATTTCGTATTCAATTAAAAAAATCGAACGCCAAAATTGGAATGAAGAATGGGAACGGAATTTTCAGCCGATTGAGATTGGAAGTGAGATTTATGTAAGAGCCGATTTCCACGAACCCAAGCCCGATTTTAAGTACGAAATCATCATTACTCCAAAGATGTCGTTTGGTACGGGACATCACGAAACAACCTCGATGGTGATGGAGCATCAACTAAACATCGACCACCAAAACAAAAAAGTGCTGGATGTTGGTACTGGCACTGGCATTTTGGCTATCTTGGCTTCAAAATTAGGAGCTTCGCACGTTTCGGCTTTCGATATTGACGATTGGTCGGTCGAGAATACCATCGAAAATGTTGGCCTAAACAATACACCGAATGTTTCGGTTAGGTTAGGCACAATCGAAGACGAACCGCACGATTTGTACGAAATCGTATTGGCAAATATCAATCGTAATATATTGTTGCAGCAGATTCCGACTTATGCAACATTTATGGCCGATGGGGCATCTTTGGTGGTGAGTGGGTTTTATGAGAAAGATATTGCTGATATTCAGGCAGTTGCTGAGTCGACTGGGTTGAAAAAAGTAGCCACATTAAGTAAGAATCAGTGGGCTTCGGTCGTTTTTAGTAGGTTGTAGATTAGGTGTTTGTAAAGTGTTATCATCCAGACGGGCCAAAAACCCGTTCTACGTTTCCAAAAAGTATGAAAAAGATTTTTGCTATCATTTTTTTGTTTGGATTATTGTTTTCGATTAATTCCCAAGCCCAGCTTATCAAATTATCAGATAAGCCCGAAGAATTTATTGTGGATATGCAAAAAGTTATGGCTACCGATAATAACGCCGTGGCGATAGAAATGGGTAAGAAATTCGAGAATTATTGGAATACCAAATTTGACCAATCCCAAAAAGCAAAATTGATAAATCTGTGTCGCAAGATGTCCACTCGTGGGTACAAAATGGCTCATTATTACGTACTTTTTGAAGATTTCGACATTGCGATTCAGAAAGAGGGATTCACCAATGAGAAATTCAATAACCTCATTGATTACCTCCAAAAAAGTGTTGATGCCTACGATTTAAAGACCGGAACGGGTATTTTGAACGGAATTAATTCATTTTTTACCAAAAGGATTCTTTACACGGCTAATTATAACCGACTCTACGCATTGGGTGGCACTTACGATTTTACATTTATCGAAAAAGCCGCCCCAGCAGCAGGAACAACCTCACCAAATCAACCAGCCAAAGTAGAGGATGGTAAATATTTTGATGGATGGGATACCGAACCCGCTGATTCAAACGCAGTTACGCCAGATGTTCTACCGAAAGCGGCTGAGATTCCGAAAAAGCCAATGCCAATTATCGTGGGATTTTCGATTAAATTGAACGATGTCGATTTGGTAATTGCAACTTCGAGCGATTCGGTCTCTGTGAAGAAAACAACGGGTACGGTTTCGCTTAAAGACGGACTTTATGTAGGTAAAGGTGGGCAAATGACTTGGGAGGCCGCCAATCTTCCCAATGTTTATGCTACTTTTACCGATTTTGCTTTCGAGATTCGCAACCCTCGTTTTTCGGCTGATGATGTTACGATTTATTACAGCGACCGCCTCAATAAACCTTTGCAAGGGGTTTTTGAATACAAAAGTGAGAAACGCAACAAGGGTGTTCCGCCGTCGTATCCTCGATTCATGTCATATTATGGCGATGCAATCGTAAAAAATATTGATAAAAGTATCGAATACAAAGGCGGGTTCTCGATGTCGGGCCGTAAGATTTATTCGTCGGCATTACTCAACAAATATTCAAATATTACGGTTAAGCGAGACGGAAAATTCTTCTTCAAGGCCAATAGTACACGATTTGAGTTGGGCGATTCGGTCATAACATCGCCGATGGCGGGTTTTGTAACCTATATCGAGAAAGACTCAATTACGCACCCTGCTGTGAAGCTCAATTACGATTTCAAGAACTTCCAGTTAAGGCTCAATAAAGTCAATTCGGGCGGTTTCCGAGATACGCCATTCTCGGATAGTTATCACCAAATGGATATTCGATGTGATGCTTTGCGTTGGAATCTGAATACGGGTAAAATGGATTTTTATATTTTATCGGGGAGAGGAGTAGTGCCAGCGGTTTTTGAATCGCAAGACTTTTTTGATGCTCGTCGAGTTACCGATTTGAGTGGAAGTGCCGGTTTCAATCCTTTGATTTTAGTCGGGAATTTTATTCGTAACAAAAACAAAACTACATTTAGTGTTTATGAACTTTCGCAAGCCTCACGGATTCCGGCTAAAAACCTTGAAGGCGGACTTATAGTAGCGGTGCAGCAAGGTTATCTAAGTTACGAGCCACAAAACGATATTTACAAAATGACCCGCAAGGGCGAACACTATTTGGCGGCTTTTCAAGGTCGCCGAGATTTTGATGATTTCTTGATTCCTTCGTTGTTTAGTGGTAGAGATTCGGCATCGAATGCAACCTTGAGTTTGAATGATAAAGGATTGACTGTCAGAGGTATAAAGCGTTTTAACTTGAGTGATTCGCTCGGGATTTACGCACTTCCGTACGACCAAACCATCAAGATTAATAAAAACCGTACTTTCTCTTTTAGTGGACAATTAAAAGTAAAAAACTACCGATTTGCAGGTAAAGAATTAGAGGTTGATTACGATAAATTTACGGTTGCTCTCAATAAAATTGATTCGATAACATTTACCCCAATCTCGATTTATAGAAAAGGAGGAAGAGGCGAAATCGGTAGTCATATCAAGTTTTTCAAACCCGGAACTTTGTACCTAAACCGACCCGATAACAAATCGGGTAAGACGTATTTGCCCGAATATCCACGACTCAAAATCGATGAAGGCGTAATCGTTTATTTTGATGAACCCGCCCGTGGCGACCGTAAATATGCCCGTTCGGTGTATTTTGATGTTCCTAAAATCGACCAAGATAGCCTAAACATCAAAGATATCGAATTCGACGGAACGTTTTATTCGGGTAATATCTTTAAGCCATTCAAAGAGGTCTTACGTACGATGCCTGATACTACACTTGGGTTTATGCACAAAGTACCCAATGGTAGCTACAAAGTTTTTGGTGATGAGTCTTCAATAAAATTTGCTGCAGATTTGGTAATGGATGGCAAAGGATTACACTCGGAAGGAGATATTAATCACTTGGCCGCAACTTTGACCGCCAAAGAGATTTTGTTTAAAACGGAGTCATTAACGGCGGTTGGACAGCTTGGCGAAATCAAAGAGAGTACTCTCAAAAACGGTGCTTACTTCCCGCAAGTTGATATCCGAGATTATAACCTAAGCTGGCGACCACTCGTAGATAGTATGATTGTGGCTACTAAAGGTGGATTCAACTTTTATTCGGGTACGTCGTCGCTCAAGGGTGAATTGGTTGTGCGAAAAGGTGGTTTGTTCGGAATTGGCCGCTTGATTCGTACCGATTCCGAGACGGCATCGAATCAGTTTAAATTCAATAAAGAAGGTTTCACGGCTGACCAATCTCAATTCAATGTAAAATCTACGGTTTCGAGTGCCAAACCAGTGCTTTTGGGTAAAAATGTCGATGTTAACTTCAATGTGAGCAATAGCATTGTCAATATCGCCATCAACGAAGGTAATTTCAATGATACTACTTCGTCGTCGTTTGATTTCCCTTATGCCGCCTACAAAACCAATATCGACCGTGTGGAGTGGAATATCAAAGACAAAAAGATTAGCATGAAGGGCGATGTTGAGAAATCGTTGTTTACTTCTACCAATCCAAGCCAAGAAGGTTTGGCCTTTAATGGTGGCTCGGCGGTTTATAACATCGACCAAATGACGCTTAATATCAGCAGTGTGCCTTTTATAAAATCGGCCGATGCTAAAATTATTCCGGATAAAGGAGAGGTTTCGATTCGTAGAGATGCTGATATGCAAGCGTTTAAAAACGCACGTTTGACGATTGATACACTGAACGGATACCATAATTTGAAAAACGGTAACATCCAAATTGTTTCTCGAACCAAGTTTTCGGGCGATGCCACTTACCAATTTGTGAATGTTCGTAAAGATACTTTCAATATCAAAATGGGTAACTTTGAGTTGAGAGAGATTGACGAAGCGGGTGAACTTAAAAAAGCTAAAGGTGGCCTGAAATCGACAGTAGCACGTGCCGAGGTGAGCGAGCGTGATAGTGTGTTTCTATCGCCAAAAATGCTTTATAAAGGGCAGATTACGATGCTGGCACCAATCAAAAACCTGAGTTTGGATGGTTTTGTAATACCGGCATTACGGAAATATCCAACGCTCGGCGGATACTGGATTACTTATAAAGGAAATAAATCGGAAGAGATTACGATTAATGTTGATAAAAACCTAAAAAGTGGCAACTCACCGATTTTTGCTGGATTGCACCTAAAACAAACGGCCTCCTCAAACGGAATGTATCCTACCTTCCTTTCGGCAAAGGATTCGCCTGATGATGAGAATATTTTCTTGGCAAATGGTACTTTCCGACGTGATGAACCCAATAAATTATTCAGCATTATTCCACCAAAAGACGATGCCAAAAACTTAGAAGGCAACAAGTATGAGCTGCTCGACGAAAAAGGTATTATAAAACTCGAAGGTGCTTTTAATCTTTTGGGAGGAAAGCAGGCTCAATACCTCCAAACTTCTGGATTTGCCAAAGTGCGTTTAGATACACCAAAGCATGAGTTTAATACAATGATGGTGTTCAATTTTCCGATTGCTCCACCGTTGTTGCTCAATATGGGTGATAAGGTAGTGAAAACCAACCTTGATTTAGGTGTCAATGAAGCCGCAATTCAATTCGATAACCCAGAGTTTATGTCGAAAATGGCTCAATTTGTAGGAGATAAAGAAGTGAACGAATATCGTCTCAAAACTGCTCGTGAGCATTTGCCATTGTTTAAATTATCGCCAAAATTTAATGCTTCGATGGTATTCAGCGATTTGAAATTACAGTGGAATCCACAGTATAATACATTTAGTAGTGTGGGTAAGTTGGGTATGTCGAATATCGGAGAAATGGATATTAACGCCCGAATCGAGGGATATGTTGAGGTGATTAAAAATCCAATTGCCGGTGATGAAATGTATGTATTCATCGAACTCTCGGGCGAAAACTGGTACTATCTCGGTTATAAAGAGGGACAAATGGGATTAATTTCATCCGACGACGCGTTTAATAACCTAATCTCGGCAAAAGATAAATCTAAAAAATCTAAAGATTATTCGGTCATTGCCGTTGATTTTGCTGAGGCAATTCAATTCCGCAATAACTTCTTGGCCAAATATCGAGGTATTAAACCCGACCCAAAGAAGACAACGGCATCGGGTAAACCTTTGGCTACCGAGGTCAATAAAAAACTGACCGAAGTCCCAAAAACAGCCGAAGCAAAACCTGCTGAGAAGAAAAAAGAAGAAAAGAAAAAAGAAGAAGAAAAAGAAGGATTTTAATATGGATAGCCGAGCTACTGTTCGGCTATTTTTTTTGAATATCATAATTATCCGTTATTGTTTTACCTAAATCTGACTCTTTACTTTTAATTCAGTAAATTCGTGGTTATGTTTGCAAAATATCTGTTTTTCAAGCACTGCAAATGGATTTTCGGACAGAGTTAACACAAAAACTTGGAATTAGAGAACATGAGAAAAAACAAGTGATTTTGTTTTTTTTGCATAATTTCTTCATTGGGATTGGTTCAATTCTGATTTACACTTCGGCAAACGTAATCCTTCTCGAAAACCATCCTGAGTTTTCATTACCGGTAGCTTACATCAGTTCGGCAGTTTTGATGATGATTGTTGGTAAGGTTTATGAGTATTATGAGCATCGTCTTCAGCTCCAAACATTAAGTAGCAGAGTTTTACTGACGGCCTGTATTTTATCTGGTTTTATTATTATAGGTACAATGTTCGACCACTCAATCATCATGGCAATCGCCATTATGGTCGGTTATCGAGTCATTTATTTATTGGTAAACCTCGAATTTTGGGGGCTTTCGGCCTTACTTTTTGATGTTCGTCAATCCAAACGTCTTTTTAGTATCATTGGTGCTGGAGATATGCCGGCCAAAATGATAGGTGCGATTTTAGCCGCTCTAATTCATGCTCCGTCAGCAGTTCCGTTTTTGATTGCATTTTCGATGCTGATGTTTATTTTGGCTCTTTCAACCCAGAAAAAGACATTTAATATAGCCGAGATTAACAAAGAAGAAACGCACCACCAACACTCAACTTCTACGACAATCAAGCAATTATTTAGTCGTGGCAATATGGTTTTTAGGGTTTCGGTGGGTTATGCCCTTATCGTTACAATTGCGATATTTATCGAGTACAGTTTTTTCTTGAATGTTAAGCATAAATTTCATGCTCAACACGACGTAACGGCGTTTATCGGTAAGATTCTATTTGCGACTTATTTTATCGGTCTAATCATCAAATTAGCAATGTCGCAGCGGTTTTTGGAGCGTTTGGGGGTCAAAACTGCTATATTTATCCTACCTGCATTATCGTTCGGATTATCGACATTGTTGGTTTTTTTGCTCCGAAACGAGTCAAATGAGCATTTGTTGCTTATTTATTTTTGCGTGTACTATTTGGCATTTGAGGTAATCCGTCGGACAATCTTCGACCCCGTTTTTTTGATACTTTTTCAGCCGCTCAATAGCCACCAACGCCTCAAAGGGCATACCCTTGCCAAAGGTCTTTACGAGCCAATCGGAATCGGAATCACTGGTTTGGCGTTGCTTTTTCTTTATTATTTTCCTGAATTTGA
>JALOLV010000177.1 GCA_025455785.1 Spirosomataceae bacterium
AACCCGATGTGAGGATTGTGATTCATATCGACCTACCCGAAAACCTCGAAGCCTACTACCAAGAAGCAGGTCGGGCAGGTCGAGATGGACAAAAGGCGTATGCCGTAGCACTATTTAACCGAGGTGATTTGGGCGATTTTGAAAAAAATATTCTTCAAAAATATCCACCCATCGAATCGCTCAAAAGGGTTTATCAGGCTCTTGCCAATCAGTATCGGCTGGCGGTTGGTAGCGAAAACTACGAAAGCTACGATTTCGATTTTCAGCAGTTTATCACCAATTTTGGTTTGATGCCGAGCGAAACGCACCACGCTCTCAAAAAACTCGAAGACGAAGGCTTGATACAATTGAGCGATGCGTATTACAGTCCATCTAAATTGTATTTTACGGTAAATAACCAAGAATTGTACGCTTTTCAGGTCAAAAACGCCACTTATGACCGTTTTACGAAATTGTTGCTCAGAATGTATGGTGGCGAACTTTTTACGAATTACACGACGATTTCGGAATCGGCAATCGGTAAAAACATGTATGCCGAGCCACACGAAATTGAGCGAATGCTCAAACATCTCCACGAACTCGGAATCTTGATTTATCAGCAACAAAAAAATACGCCACAACTAACATTCACGATGGCACGGCAAGATGTTGATTATTTGCCGATAAATCGGGAATCGCTCGAAAGGCGAAAAAGACGAGACATCGAAAAAGCCGAAAGGGTAGTTGATTTTGTAAACGAGCGTCGCCGTTGCCGAATGCAAATGCTACAAGAGTATTTTGATGAATTGACCGAAGCAACTTGCGGTATCTGTGATAATTGCATAAATCGTAAAAAAAGCGGTATTTCAGAAGATTTGATGAATCAATATAAAACCAAAATCTTAGAATTAGTACCAGCCCATATCAACGATATTGCCGAATACCATTATTTTAAGAATAAAGCGGCACTGACCGAAACCCTCCGCAAAATGCTCGAAAATGGCGAGATTTGGTACAGCGAAATGGGGGTGATTGCTAAGAAGTAGGTTTTACAAAAACTTAGCAATTGTAAGCAAAAATAAGGGGATATTCGGTCGAATATCCCCTTATTGATTAAATCTCAACCAAAACTTCTTTTTTTGCCATGATTTCTTCGTAGGCCCCATCCCACAATTCGATTCTTCTCTGGAGCGACGCCACGATTGCATCTTGAGCTTTTTGCCAGTGTTGCTCGTTGGTACCGCATAGACTCTCGGTCATTTGTAGAGCCAAGTGGCTGTGGTGGTCGCCATCGACTTCGATGTGGCGTTCGAGGTAATATTTAAAAATCGAGATATTTTCGGGCGATTCTTCGTTTATATCGTTGATGATTGACATAAACATATTCGGAATCAAATCTTCGCGGCCAAACGTAAAAATAGCCGCTTGCAAATACGCCTTATTGCTATTGATGACATCAAAGGTGAATCCTACAAAATTGGCTGCCGCAAGCGGAGTATTGGCCAACGCAAATGATTTCTCTAAATCGCCGGTGTTCAGTAAGTTTTCTAAAAAAGAGGTAATCTGTGATGTATCGGCACCTGCTTGTTCCATCGCTTTTAGGTAAAGCTCAAAATGGCTGATACGATTGCCCTCTTGGTCAATATCCGACTCTTCGCCTACGACAATCTCATTAATCAAATAACGGGTATCGGCCGAGCCTTTCGGATACCACGGAACGGTGGTGCAAGTTAGGTTATTTTGAAGGGCTTTGAGTAGCGACATAAAGTCCCATACCGCATAAACATGGTATTGCATAAATACCCGTAAGTCTTCGAGGTTCTTGATTGCCGAATAGACTTTGTGATTGATAATCTGATTTCTAAGTGGCTCAATTTCTCGGTTAATTTGTTCAATATAATCTCGCATTGTTAGAATATCGTTTTAAGGTTCGCTCATAATAGTTACGATATTTTTAACGAAAAGGTTTGAGAAAAGTAGAACGGATTTTCAATCTGTTAGTAAAATATTACTTTGAAGAACCACTCGCTCTGCAAAGTCTTTGACTTCGTAGAGCAAGGTGCAATGGTTTACGTATGGTTGTGGTGTAGTTTATAATATTATTTTTCTTCTCTTTCAAAAATATGCAATGTGCCTGCTTTGTCTAAGGCATACAGACGGTTGCCTTCAACGGTTGGGGCTGAGCTTGCGGTAAAAAAACAATTAGCCCCAAACTCCATATCGTGTATCCAGTCTAATTTTTCGGTTTGGGTATTGAAAGCCCCTAATAAACCAGAACTAAACGTTTTGCCTTCATACATGGCGGTAAAAAATAAATGCTCGCCTTTTGAAGTGATGTCTATTACTTTTATGGCATTACCATTATATTTTAAAACCTCGCCTAAATTCTTTTGCTTGGTTATTTGTGCTGTGCCGAGACTGATTTCTAAATATTCTTGGTCTTTGAGAGCATACAAATGCGTTTGGGCATCATTGACTCTTAGATGATAGATTTGTCGTTGGTTTAGGTTTTGTATTTGCCAAAGTAGCTTACCATTTTCTGCATCAATGCCAATTATTTGCCCTTCGTATTGGGTATTACCACCCGAAATATTAACCACCAAAACCCCATCGAAAACTCCAATGAGCCTTCTTACTTCACCTTCTTTTTCAAGGGGGTTTAGGTAAGCGTCATAATGTTTATATTTGCCAATCTCTGAAGCTGAGTATTTCCAGTGAACTTTTCCAGTTTGAATTTCACGAGTAATAATTATCGAAAGGTCGTCGAATTTCTTATATGATATATATTTCCTATTTCCAATACAATTTCCTCCAAAACTTTCTTTTATCCTCCATAAATTTTTTTTTTCTAACTCGTTATAGATACCAATTTCTTCTTGGACGGCCTCATGTATGAAAAAAAAATCTTTTAATCCAAGAATTGGATAAATATTAAAATTAAATGAATTTGTAATCCTCCCTTCTAAATCAAGAACGTATGTAAATTCGTCAAATCCTTCACAACTCAATACTAATATTTTATTGTTAGAGTTTTTTTTTATAATCTGTATAGATTCAGCCTTTTTTTTCCAAATAGTTTTAAATCTTTGTTTTTCAGCACAAATCAAGTTTGATTTTTTATCGCAATAAATTAGTCTATCAGAGATGATTTTAAAACATTCTCCACCATTTATGTTATCGAGAGTTTTTATTCTACTAAACATCATTTTATATTAATAAAGTTATATAATCGACTACTTGTATTTTCAACTAATTGTGAAAATTGCAATTTATTTATGACGCTTAAATCTGATAATAATGTAGAATTAATTAATCTAAGTAAGAGTACAAAATTATCTGATAGTATGTTTTTTAACACGGAGTAACACAAAGTTTACAAATACACAGAGTTTCACTGAGTTTTAGATTATACTTTCAGTGCTTAACTCAGTGACACTCCGTGTTAAAATATTATCAATTAAATAGTTCTTATTACTTAAGAACATCAAAGATATCATATCTATAAGTATTATCTATTTGATAATTACCTCTAAATAAAGTTCTAAAATTATCTTTAATTGCTGTTAATGAAATTCCTGGTCTATTTTTAAATACATACTTTAATTGATTCATTGAATTTATCTCACTTAGGTATGCTATAAATTGATTACGAAAGCTATTTTTGCCATTTTTATCCTCTGAGAGCATGTATTGCAAAGTACTCCAGTTTTTGGTTTCAATGTAAGTATTTCCAGCTTTAAGGTCATATCTACATTCAGTTTCAGAGTCCCCCCCTCCTGTGCAATATGAGATTCAAATTCGGATATATTCCCAAAGTTACCTGATAAAGCTACTTCAATACCAAAAAGCCCTCCTTGTATTAGTTTTAAAAAAGGTTTTTAATTTAATAACCAAAATGGTCGAAGACACATTGCAAAGCAATGCGTCTTCGACCACAAAATAAAGACTGCATACATATCATCCAAAAGCTCACGTTTTCCGCTTTTTCTTTTTTGCCGACGGAAACAACACATTATTCAGAATCAAACGATAACCGGGCGAATGCGGATGTAGGTTTAAATCTGTCGGAACTCTGTGAAAACCCCTCTGGCCTTCGGGGTCGTGTCCGCCATAAAAAACCCATTGGCCGTTGCCAAGCTCACCGTAGATGTATCGGTCAGATGTCTTACTTTGCCCCATCACCAAAACATTGGGTTTTACGGTTCGCTTTGTAAATGCACTGGTTTGTCCCATAAATTCTCGAATCAAAAACTCATGGTTTTGGGTAAGCAGAGCAGGGATAATATCCCACTTTGCCGAAAACTCAAACAGACTAAAATAGCTATTTTCATCATCGTCCCAGCGTCCGTTCGAGGCATTTATATCCGAAAAAGACATTCCGCCCCAGCCATAACCTTCACTCTCTCCGAGATTCAGCGTAAAGTTTTCAAAAGCCAATGTTTTACTAAAATCGAGCCTTTCTTGAGCATTTGGGTCAATATTATCACCATCGAATCGGCTACCTACAATATCAATGCCTTCGGCCGAAAGAGCAATATCGAAGGTTTCGGCACCCGAACACATCGCAAAGAGATAACCACCACCCATACAAAAACCTTTGATGGCTTTGGCGACATCGAGTTTGAGTTCAGAAACTTTATTGTACCGAAGTCTATTCGCAATATCTTCTTGGGCTTTCATATCAGATGCACTCATGCGTCTGAGGTTTCGACCAAACTGCCCCGTAAAATCTTCGTGGTGCAGGTGCAGCCAATCATATTTTGCCAAATCGCCCCGCATGATTTCTTCGTCATAGATTACCTCAAAGGGTATCTCGGCGTATTTCAAAACCAGCAAAACGGCATCGGTATCTTCAAATGTTGATAAACTGACTTTTATGGGTGAATAAACGGCGATTCGTGCGGCTTGGTGGAGCTTGATGATGTCCATGTTGGCATCAGGATTTGAGATTTCACGAATCAGCATTTGAACCGAAGATTCAGAAATAACTTGATACGAAACGCCTCTGACCAAGCATTCTTTTTCGACATTGGCATTGTTTTTAATCAGAAAACTGCCGCCGTGATAATTGACGAGCCAATCTACTTCGACGTTAGATTTAAGCGTATTGTAGGCGATTCCGTAGGCTTTTAGATGATTGGTTTGTGTACCATCCATCGGAATCAATATCGAACTTGCAAAACTTTGCCACGAAAGCAGCAAAAGAAGTAGAGCGATTGTTTTGCATTTCATATCACTTTGGTTTGAGTTATACCAAATTTAGTGATAATTAAACACATTCGCAATCAAATTGTTCAAAATAAAAACGGATAAAGCGTTAAAAATCAACACTTTATCCGTTTTTGTCTAATTGTTATTTAAAAGCGAATCAATTGAAAATACTTCTAAAATTAAGGATTAGGTTCGCAATCTTTATTTACTGCCAATTCTGTCGTCGGGATTGGCCAAATATACTCAGATTGAGTTGGATTGATGGCATTTACGACACCTTTTGCTGGGAATGGTTGCCCCAAACGAGTGATGTCGAGAGAACGCAAACCTTCGCCCAAGAACTCGATACGACGCTCGGTTAAGATAGCCGTAATCAATTCTTCTTTGGTCGTTGGTGCAACAGCAGTACCCTTCGAACGAGTACGAACCGCATTTAGCAACGCTACCGCCGACGCATCAACACCCGAAGCCTGACGAGCTTTGGCTTCTGCCAAACTCAAAAGTACTTCTGAGTAACGCAAGATAGGCACCCAGTCGGTAAACGGAGCAGGTGTCGTAAACTTGTTGAGGTATGTTCTTGTACCTGCCGCAACGGCTAATCTACGGCGGTCGTCGGTGGTTTCAAACGCTCTATTGGCCAAGATACCGTTTCCGGTCATGTTTAGAGAAAATTCTCCACCTCCAACAGGCCCTGCCAGATAGTAAAACGCCAATTGGTTTTGTGTGCCGGGAGGGTCGTTTGTTGCCATCGGTAATGAGAAGATAGACTCAAGCGTACGGTAAGAGGTAAAAATAGCCGCATAATTGGCGTTTAGCTCATGGCGAACCCCCGTTGGGGCTTTGAACGGAGCAACGGCTGGTACCAATTTCTCGGCTTCTCTCTGTACGTCTGCATAACGAGCCATTGCTAAATACACACGTACTTTCAAAGCGATAGCCGTATTTTTGTGAGCCCTCGTGATATTCAAATCACCAGAATTTGTTGCCGGAAGGTTAGCCTCGGCAAAGTTCAAATCTTCTAAGATTTGAGTGTAAACCTCAGCAACCGTCGAGCGTTTCAAGTTGTTTGAGTTACCAGCACCGTTTTCGCCTTTCAAACGCAGTGGTACACCCAAAGAAGCACCGTTATCTTTTGTAAACGGCTGAGCGTAGATATTCACCAACGAAAAGTAGGTCAATGCTCTCAAGAAGCGGGCTTCTGCCTTGTAATTGGTTACTTTTTCTGGAGCGATTTTGGCAGGAGCAGCATCAATTTTATCTAAGAACAAATTGCTACTGTTGATAGCGTAGTAGGCATCTCTCCAAAGGTTGTTTACTTCGTTAGATGAAGCATTCAATGTGAAGTTCCAAGTCTGTAAACCTGTAACACCGTTGTTGGTTTGGTTGATGAATTCTTCTCCACGAATATCATTATAAATCAAATAACGACCACCCAAGAAGTTTCCAGCCTTAACGGCATCGTACAGGGCATTTACCAAAGATTCGATTCTATCAGGAGTATCGTATGCACTCAAATCTGAGATAGAGGTCTTCGGAACAGGGCTTAGCAAATCGTCTTTACAGCTAAAAACCGAAAGCGTAAGGGCTGCTCCAAGAATAAGTTTTGAAAATTTATTTCTCATGTTTTTTTTCGATAATTAGAATGATATACTAAGACCAACAGAGTATGTTCTGGCTTGTGGCACAGAGTTACGGTCAACACCCGGTGCTAAGTTTGAGTTACCATTTGACGATACCTCTGGGTCAGTACCCGAGTAATTTGTAATCATAAAGGCGTTAGAAATCTGTGTGTAAAGGCGAGCATTTGTGATTTTTAATCTCTTCAAATACTCACTTGTTAGGTTATAACCCAATGAAACATTACGACACTTGATGAAATCTCCTCTTTCGGCATTCTCTGAAATCGGGAACGATGAACCATTCGATACGTTATCGCCATATACCACTCTTGGCCATTCTGTGCTTCTGGTTTCGGGCGTCCATCTATTTAAAATATCGGCAGCATTGTTCCAGAAACGTTGGTCATGAAGACCCGCTCTTGTACCATTGTAAACATAGAAGCCACCAGCGTAGATTAAGCTAAGAGCCACGTCGAATTTCTTGTATGAGAAGTTGTTATCCCATCCACCATAGAACTTAGGAATTGTGTTTCCGATTATTCTTGAGTCTGCTGCAGCCGAGATTGCAGGGGCTGTTCTACCGTCGAGGTAAGTCCAACGGCTTTGTCCTGTTGGCACCGCATGCGAATATTGCACCTGTTCGCCTTTGCTATTGATAAAGATTCTTCTTCCATTTTCTGGGTTTACGCCCGCAGTCGGTACAGCCCAGATACTACCCAACGACTGCCCAACACGAGTAATGTTGGCTGTTTCGAGTTGTGTAACACCAAAGATGTCGGCATTTCCCTCAGCCAAAGCGGTTACTTCGTTTTTCTGAGTAGCTATATTGAAAGACGTATTCCATTTGAAATCTGAAGTTCTAATAATGGTCGCATTGATTGCAAATTCGAGACCTTGGTTGAACATCGAACCGACGTTCTTGGCAACACTGTTGCCCGGCACACCCATCGAAGGCGACAGCGGAGAGTTCAGAATCAATCCATCAATGACGTTTCTGTAGAATGTCAATTCACCCGTTACTTTATCGCTGAATAATCCAAAATTAAGACCTGCATCAAATTTTGTACTGGTCTCCCAACGTAAGTCTGGGTTACCCGCTTGTGAGAAAAATAACGTAGCGACGTTTCCGCCGTAGTTACCAAAATCATAAAGGCTAAGAGCCGCAAAGTCGCTGATACCAGCATTACCTACTTTACCATAACTCGTACGGAGTTTCAGAGTAGAGATTTTGTCTTGGAGAGCATCTTTAAAGAATTTCTCTTCTGATAAATTCCATCCAGCCGATATACCATAGAAATTACCGAATTTTTTACCTTCTGCCAATGCCGAAAGACCATCACGACGTAATGTTGCCGTAAAGAAATACCTCTTGGCAAAGTCGTAAGTTACACGACCAAAGTATGACTGAAACCCATTCTCGGTCAAGAAATTGAACGGAGGATTGTTGTTTACGGTGTAGTTCCCTTCATAGATATTAAAGAATGGGTCGGTTACTGTTTGGCGAGATGCACTCCACATATTACGATTAGTGTACTGCTGCTCAGTCCCGATTGTTGCACCCACGCTGTGTTTATCAGCAAAAGTATGGTTATAGTTCAGATAATTCTGCCAAGTCCATCTACGGTTTTTCAAAAGGTAGTTTGCAGCAATACCCCTTGCTGCAAAACCATCGCCGTGTAGTGGGTTCAAGAATGTTCTCGAATCTACCGTTAGGTTATCAATACCATAATCGGTTCTGAACGATAAATCCTTAGTAAAATTGATTGTAGCGTAGATATTCGCCAAGAAACGCTCACTTGCAGCGGTTGCTTTGTCTAAATCGAGCATAACAGCCGGGTTATAAAAACCACTACGGTCGAGGTTACCTAAGTTGCCTAAGCTGTTTGCCAAACCACCCGTTGAGTTGATATTGTATGAGCCATCTGGCAGTCTTACAGGTACGTTTGGAGCACTCACCAACGGAATACGACCCAAACCACCCGTACTGAAATTAGTACCCGCCAATGAACCCGAGTTTGGAGCAAAGGCATCTGACGAGCTGTAAGTAACATTGGCACCCACAATTACGTTATCGGTTACGTTGTGGCTGATATTTAAACGTGTATTTTTTCTTTCAAATGTATTTTTCTTCAAGAAACCTTCTTGGTTGGTGTAGCCAGCCGAGAAATAATAAGAAGATTTTGGAGTAGCACCCGAAACATTGATGTTGTGGTTATGCTGAAAACCCGTCTGGAATACCTCTCCGTACCAATCTGTATCATAAGGCACACCATTAGGGTCTAAGTTTTTCACAAACAACGGTGTGAAGTTCTGACCCGCCAAAGAAGCACGGTTTTGCTCGGCTTCGTTTTTCATCATCACATATTCCTCGGCATTCAAAAGGTCAAACTTGCGGAACGCCTGAGTCCAGCCTGTCCAGCCATCATAAGTGATTGTTGCCTTGCCAGCCTTTCCTTTTTTAGTAGTGATAACCAATACCCCATTTGCCGCACGTGAGCCATAAATAGCTGTCGCTGCCGCATCTTTCAAAATGTCAATTGTCTCGATGTCGTTAGGGTTAATATCCGACAATGGATTGGCGGCGATACCTGCCGGGCCAACTGCACCAGCATCCTGTGAAAAAACGATGACACCATCAACAACGATTAATGGATAAGAACTCGAAGTGATAGAGTTAAAACCACGAACCCGGATGACAGGGGGGTTGTTCAAGACACCGTTCGGAATGTTGATGTTTACACCAGCAGCTTTACCAGACATTAATTGGTCAAATGATTGTGCCGGAATCGACTTAATCGCATCGCCCTTGATTGTCGAAACGGCACTCGTTACGTCCTTACGGTTTTGTGTACCGTATCCCACAACAACGACCTCGCTCAAGACATTATCATCAACGCCTAAGCTAACGTTTACTGTTGTATTTGCTCCTAATTTCACTTCTTTTTGAGTGAACCCTACAAAGCTGAATACAAGTGTTTGCCCTGCGTTGGTCTCTATACTATAAGACCCATCGCCATTTGTTTGTGTTCCTTTTGCTGTACCTTTTACCTGTACGGTAACCCCCGGAAGCGAAGAGCCATCGTCAGAAGCAGTTACTTTACCTGAGTACGTCTTGCTCTGTGCCCAAGTCTGGAGGCAAGCAAAAAACCCAAATAAAGAAAGTAATAATATTCTTTTCATAAATAAAAATTTAGGTTTTACCTGTTGATAAATAATTAAAAACTTAACAAAGATAGCCCAAAAAGCCCCCGCCCTCCCCCTAAAACGGTGAGTGTGCTACCACTGACTATTTTTTTGAGATGAAATTGCATTTTTCATAGTCAAAACACCTATTTGTTAATGTTTCCTTGTATTTTTCAAATATATTTTACTTTTTTTATTCATTCCATTTAATAGAAACTCACAATTTATAGTTCATTTTTTACTGATTATCAAATACTTTATGTATCTCATTTTGTTAATTTTATCTTATCCCAAAACCTAATTTTATCCGACTTTTCTATCAATTTTTGTCGTTTGCATCAGATGCTCCCAAAAATATTTTATTCTAAATCACATCGCTTTTCCTAAATTTGTATCCAAAATTTTATCCGCTCAGAGCGGGAGCATTGCATGAAACCATATATTGTAGGTATTACGGGCGGGAGTGCATCGGGCAAGACGTATTTTCTCCATAGTTTATTAGAGTCTTTTTCTGAAACCGAAATCTGTCTGATTTCGCAAGACCATTACTATAAATCTCAGGCGTTTGTACCAAAAGACGAAAACGGTATCGAAAACTACGACCTCCCAGAAGCGATTGATTTTGAGTTATTCTCAAAGCATAT
>JALOLV010000178.1 GCA_025455785.1 Spirosomataceae bacterium
AAAACCTAACTCTCACAGCCGCCAAAAAGTTTGTTCCGGCTTGTGGGTAATAGAAGTTTTCAGTTATTACTTGCCTTTCGTAAATATAGCTGTATGTGTAGCCATTTGGCTCATACAAATGGTTGAATAAATTATTGACCAATAAGCTGAAATTCAATTCTTTACAGAATTTTGGCTTCAATGAATAATTCATCCTCAAATCATTCACAAAAAACGCATCTAAGCTACGGGCATCGTTCGATGTATTATCCATAAATTGCTTACCCACGTACTTCGATAAGAAACTCAATTCGAGCGATTTCACGGGATAATAACTAATTTGTCCGCCAGCAATTACATTAGGCGAAAACGAAATATCAGTTTTTTCGTAGTTGATTACCTTATCAGCTTCGCCATCATAATTTACGATTGTCTCGGTAAAATTCTTGATTTTGTTTTGGCTGAATGTCGCATTGGCGTTAATCGCAAATTTAGGACTAAACTGATAACCCGCTTCGAGTTCGATACCACGGCGGTAGCTATCAGGCACATTTACCCGAATTGCCTCGCCAACACCATTTACCTGACCTGTCAGTACCAACTGATTGTGATAAACCATATTGTAGAAATTGGCTTGGATTCTGTATTTTGAACCTTGAATCTTGTACCCAACTTCTAAATCTTGTAGGTTTTCGGGTTTCGGAACTCTCGGAGCATTATCTACAAAATCGGTACGGTTTGGTTCTTTATTGCCAACGCTATACGATGCGTAAACCGATGATTTTTCATTAAGCTGGTAATTCAAGCCTAATTTTGGATTAAAAAACTGATAATTAGCCTTTTGGGTAATATCTTGACGCTTATCGGCTATGCCTTTCATTTCATAACCAACCGTACGGAACTGCAAATCTACGTAGGCATTAAAGGCATCATTAAACTGGTAAAATGCTTTGGTATAGATATTAAAATCAGTCTTGATGGCATTGTTATCATACCAGCGGTAGTTTTTATCGGTCGAGGCATTGTTTTTCATCCAGATAATATCTCCGAAGTGGTCGCCATCGTATTTGTTCCATCCGCCACCGACATTTGCCCTAAATTTCGATTCGGTAGGTTCGTAATCAAGTGAAAAAACCGCTCCGTAGAAATCGTTATCGAGCCATTTACGACGAACTAAATCAGTACGCTTGATGGTTGTCGAGCCAATCACTATATCTGCCAAGCCATAATTCGAGAATTTATCATCTTCTCTGAATTGTTCAAAAAAACCACGACCTTTGGTATAATGAAGGGTTGGATTAAATCGCCAATTTTTATTCAATTTAAACGATGAAATCAACTGATAGTGGTCTTGCTGATAATCATCTACTTGGTTTTCGTAAGTATATGGGTTGTAGGTACGATTTTCTTTCAATAAAGCCTCTGGTACGCCTTCCCATGCCTGATACGTTACTTCTTTACCCGAAAAAGCATTAAATCTGATAAAATTCTCTTTGTTGTAATAGCCTCCCGAAATATAATACGATTTGAGGTTCGACGAAGCTCGGTCGATGAATCCATCCGATGAGATTCTTGATAGACGAGCATCAATCACAAAGTGATTATTCAGAAGCCCTGTGCTGGCTAAGATATTGGTTTTCTGGGTATTAAATGAGCCATAAGAGACATTCGTCTCACCATAAGCCTCTTTTTCATATCCCAAGGTATTGATATTGATACTTGCTCCAAATGCCCCCGCACCATTGGTAGAGGTTCCGACCCCACGCTGAACCTGAATACTCTGTACCGACGACGCAAAATCTGGCATATTGACCCAAAAAACCCCCTGTGATTCCGAATCGTTGTACGGAATCCCGTTGAGCGTAACGTTGATACGTGTTGGGTCTGTACCACGGATTCGGATACCCGTGTAGCCCACACCAGCTCCTGCGTCGGAAGTAACAACAACCGAAGGCAACTGATTGAGCAAAAATGGTACATCTTGACCGAGGTTTTGTTTACGAATCTCTTGTTTGTAAACATTCGTAAATGCCATACCCGTTTTTTCGTTGGCACGGGTCGATTTGACGATAACTTCGCTCAAATTAAGCAACTTGGTGCTGTCGGCATCTTGAGCAAGCGTCTGAAGAATAGAAAATGCAGAAAAAAGCCCAACTGATAAACAGATTTTGAACCTTGAACCTTGAACTTTGAACTTTGAACTAATAAACTGATTTGTTGTTAATTTTTTCATTTGTTTGAAAATTTTTAACAACAGGTAAAGGAGTAAATCCTGTCTGGTGATTCGACAAAATTTAATTTTAAATTGGTGTTTACGGCATACAATTATCCATACATAATCTCATAACCCCTCCGGATAAGGCTAATCGAAAAAACTTATGTGATTCGGAAACTGACTACTGCAAACTGTATCTTCCCTGCGGCGGCATTACCCGTGTACAGGTTCAATGGGTATAATCTCAGCCCGTTGTATTAAGGCACCCCTTTTGAGATAAGTTATTGCAAAATTAAACGATTTCTTTGAAACAATTGTTTCTATTTTGATTAAATTTGATTTTAATAACAATTATACTAACAATAAGTTGTTGATTATTAGGAGATTACTTTATCAAAAAAATTACCAAATATAATTTAACCGCTAAAAGTTATGAGCCAATTTATGGTAGAGTTTGAGTTGCCGGGTGAGTTCTCAGAGCGATTTATTTCAAAGATTCCGCACCAAAGAGTGAAAGTAAATCAATTATTAGAAGATGGCAAGATACAATCTTATGCTCTCTCAATGGACAGGCAGCGGTTGTGGTGTGTTGTAAACGCCGATAGTGAGATTGAAGTGATGCAGATAATTGGCGAGTTTCCGTTGAAAGATTACATGAAACCCTACATCACAGAGTTGATGTTTAATAATGCTGTTGTGCTGAAAGTGCCTGCTTTTTCGCTGAATTAAGATAAAATTAATGGTTAATTGCCTTTTCAAAGCTAATTAACCATTAACATATAAAATTTTACAACTCCTTGATTTTGATATTACGGAACGAAACCGAATCACCGTGGTCTTGCAGAGCAATCTTGCCTTTGGCATGAGGCTTGGCGTATTCCCAGTTAGCAAATTTACTCTTTGCAACACTTCGCATCCAATCTTCGGTTCCGTATTCATACTCTACCACCTTTTTGCCATTTAGCCAATGCTCTACGTGGCTACCGTTTACAATGATTTTACCTTTATTCCACTGTCCAGCAGGTTTTACAATAGTCAGGTCATTGGCAGGCTGAATATCGTAGTTGGCCGCTGTCTTTTGTACGTCCTTTATTTCAGAGGGATAGTTCTTATCATCAATCACCTGATACTCTGGGCCAGACTCGTAAGTACTTTTCAAATCATCTCTTTCGATTACTTTATAAATCACACCACTATTGCCTTTTGGGGCAGCTTTGAAATCAAATTCTAATTCAAAATTTTCGTATTCTTTATCCGTAACAATATCGCCGCTACCACCGTGGGTCATCAAGACCCCATCCATTACGTGCCAACCCGATACTGTCGTTTTTTTCCAATTATGCCAGCCATTGGTGGTTTTGCCGTCGAAAAGGCTCACCCATTTGCCTTTTTGAGCTGATGCCGCAAATACCAAAATCGTAAATACAAAAGTTAGTTGTTTTTTCATTTTTTGTTGAGTTTATTGGTTGAATATCACACTTTAAAAATAATCTTTTTTCGATAGAACAAATATAAAATCACAAACCAAATCAGCAAGAATGTCAAAGCCCCTGCCATCGAGGCATTCTTTGGCTCAGTAAAAAATGTGGCAATCCAATTGTCATAGAGCCATTGTTGCAATCCAATCTCTGGGTTTTCGGTATTTTGTGGCTGCGAAATCTTGATACTGCCCAAAACACGAGGGATTATTCCCGAAAAGAAAAAGACCAGCATCGGGTTTACTCCATAAATAACAAAAGGTTTTGTCCAGTTATCCCAGCCTCTTACATCAATGAACCAGTACAAGATTCCGAGAATTAAAACTGCTAAACCTCCAACATACACTACGTAACTACTCGTCCACAAAGCCTTATTTATCGGAAAAACCTCATGCCATATTTGCCCAACGATTATCGCTCCGATTCCCCATGAAATCATATTGATAACTCGCTGATTAGGCGTCATTTGGTTTTTGAGTAATTGTCCAGTCAAAACACCGGCCAAACCCGTACCGATTGCTGGAAGTGTACTGAGAAGACCTTCGGGGTCCCAGACCTTCGAGGTTGCCCAAAGATGCCCATTCAAGATTAGATTATCAAACCAAGCCCCGAGATTGGTCGTCGGTTCGAGATTAGCAGGCATACCGTTGGGTACAGGTACGACGGTCATCAAAAACCAATAAATTAGCAGAATCGCCGAGCCGATGATAAATTGCGTTTTTGCGTTGGTTCGTAGAAATATCCAAGTTATGATAAAATAAACAATGCCGATTCTCTGTAAAACCCCCGGAATCCTGACGTTTTTGTAATCTTCAAAACCGCCAAATGCCAAAACCACTGCCAAAACAAACAAGCCAACTGCTACATATAGCTGGATTTTCTTGTCATAGTCGCCCAATAAAGCAATAGTTATAATTGCGGTAATGAGTACTTTAACCAATAGTAGGGGTGTACCTTCGAGCGAACCAATGTGAATTTTGGAGTAATAATTCAAGAACAAACCCAACAGAATAATCCTGAGGGTTCGAATAATGATTTTATCGGTCGAGGGGCGGTTTGGATTAATAGCTACCGAAACCCCAACAATGAACAAGAAAAACGGAAAAACTAAATCGGTAGGAGTGCAGCCGTGCCATTCGGCGTGTAAGAATGGTGCATAGACATTGCCCCAATCTCCGGGGTTATTGACAATAATCATTAGCATTATCGTCATTCCTCTAAAAACATCGAGCGAGGTTAAGCGTTGGTTCATTGCAAGGGTTAGGATTGGTAAATGAAGTATAAAGGCTCTATTTTTGCTAACATTGAGAGGTATTTATCACGAATCTCCGTTTTTTTCTTGTTCTTGGCTGAGTTTTTCGTCCACGATTTTTTCGACAACTTGCTGAATTATGTTTTGGACACTATTTTTTGCAAAAATCCAGATTCCGAATAAACTACCGAAAATTACTGTAATTATCACAAAGCCCCAATACTGGCTTTTGAGCCAAATATTCAGACCTACAGCCGCCAGAATACTCAAAAATATCACAAACATAAACCCAAAAAACATCGTCAGTATTATATGGATTAATTGGGTGATGATTCCTTCGATTTTCTCTTGAATCGTGAGTTTAGTCAATTCAAACTTCGCCTCAATTAACTTAATGACATTCTCTTTTAGCTCGTTGATTTTCAGATAATCAGCCATTTTAATTCACAATATTTATATAATCTTGATATCAATGAAATTATGTAAAAACCAGTGAAATCAGCGATTATGTTTTCGAGTAATAAAAAAGTCCAATTTGGAAGTAAACCAGATTGGACTTTAAATATCTATTTTTTTACAATAAGTTACTAATTATTGGCAACTATTAATCTGCGAAACTACTTATAAAATCAGCGATTACAAGTTGTTTGCTTTTTTAACATAAAGCTCTAAAGCACCAGTCATCGACGGGGCATTCGGGAGTGGTGCCTCAATGTCCAGAATCAAGTCTTGGTCACGGATAGCTTTTGCCGTTGTTGGCCCAAAAGCCGCCAAACGTGTGTTGTTCTGTTTCCAATTCGGGAAATTATGCAACAAAGAAGTTACACCCGATGGGCTAAAGAAACAAATCACATCGTAGAAGACCTCTGTCAAATCCGATAAGTCGGCTGGTACAGTTTCATACATGATAGCCTCCGTAAGGTGCAAGTCATTGCGGTTCATCAGATTCGGAATCTCGTTGCTACGGATGTTTGAACACGGAAACAAGAATTTCTCGCTTTTGTGCTTCAAAATCAAATTCTCTAAATCGGCAGCGGTTTTCTGACCTGTGAATAACTTACGTTTGCGAATCACGATGTACTTCTGCAAATAGTTGGCGGTTTGCTCCGAAATACAGAAATACTTCATGTCGGCTGGTACTTCGATACGCATCTCTTTGCAGATACGAAAGAAATTATCAACGGCGTTTCGGCTCGTAAAAATGACAGCGGTATGAGCCAAAATGTCGATTTTTTGCTTACGGAAATCGCGGTGGTCTAAGCCTTTAATGTCGATAAACGAGCGGAAATCTACTTTGATATTGTGCTTGCGGGCCAACTCGAAGTATGGCGATTTCTCGTCGGTTGGTCTTGCCTGTGTTACCAAGATGCTCTCTACTTTACGAAGACGGTCTTG
The DNA here is from genome assembly GCA_025455785.1 of Spirosomataceae bacterium. Classification (GTDB taxonomy): domain Bacteria; phylum Bacteroidota; class Bacteroidia; order Cytophagales; family Spirosomataceae; genus JALOLV01. The sequence goes on from JALOLV010000178.1 coordinate 6,320, forward strand.
GATAATCTTTTCTGCTGTTTCACTCATTCAGAATGCAGTTTTACCTTTGAAAAAACAGAAACTCTTAAAGTTTACGTATATATGAATTAATTTGAACTCAAACGGGTGGTTAATCGAGACACCTAAATTGCTTAATTTAGAGTCTTTTTCTAAATATTAACAAATAACATAAAATATTTACAAACCGATACTCATTCTAAAAACTTTGCCTTATACTGCAAAACGCATCCCGAGAATGATAGGCAGTAGTTCGACAATGCAAAGATACGAAATTAAATACAGACTTTGAATAGGTACACTTCGATTTATGGTAAAATACAGAATAAAGAACCTCAATAAATAGAAAATGACCATCGGAGCAAACAAATAAACTGACCAATCTATGTCTTTTGGTAAATATCCTGTAAAGAATACCAACAAAACTCCTACAAGAGCTGTGTAGAAGATAATTGATGCCTGAATAATCTTGAAATAATGAATATCTACTACTTTTTCGAGGTTGAAGAGCTGCCCAACCAAGCTAATAAAGAAGTATTTGAGCAACAAAACAATGAATGTTACTAAGGTGATTCGGATATAATTTGAGAATAAAACCCCGAC
>JALOLV010000179.1 GCA_025455785.1 Spirosomataceae bacterium
AAAACGAAAAAAGAACTAATTCAAAAGAAAAAACCGTTGTGTTTGATGATGGGTTTGAGGTAAAATCTGTTGATAATCAGTTGGTTGTGATTTCTCCTGCGTTGGTTGAAAATATTGAGAATAACAATTTTAAAAATCAATTCTCGCAACTCACTTCAATCAAAAATAAAGCATTTAACCTAAACCCCGCTTTCATACAACCCTCCATCAAACAACCTCTAAGTACGATTTTAGAAAACAAATTGTCGATTACTCCGTCGGCTTCTCAATTCAGAAAAGGCTTGGCAGTTCGTTTGGCGTATTCACCCGACTTGAGTGTAATTTTTGGGGATAAAATCGAAAAAATAGGTCGAAATATCGGAGTTTTTGCAGAATACCGCATTAATAATCGCTGGAGTGTAAATACTGGAGTTATTCGCTCAATGAAGTATTATGATGCTTATCCCGAAGATTATTCTTGGATTTGGAAGATGCCAGAAACGCCACTTCTCGAAATTAACGCTACTTGCGATATGTTGGATATTCCACTCAATATCCGCTATGATATTACCCAAAATTCTACCTCAAGAATTTTCGCATCGGCAGGATTTACAAGTTATGTAATGCTCAAAGAAAAATATAAATACAATTACGCCAATAATTACGACCCGAGTATCAAGTGGAAAGAATGGGAGGGTAGCACGGGTGCATATCCCTTTAGTATTTCTAATCTTTCTGTCGGTTATGAACGCCAAATTTTCCGTAAGGTCAGTCTTCAAGTAGAGCCATTTGTCAAGATTCCACTCGGTCAAGTAGGGTTTGGCAAAGTCCGGCTCGTTACAACTGGTGTGTTTTTTTCCGCAAAATACCCATTGACTTTCAAAAAGTAACTTTCAAATTCCCAATAGTACTTACAGGTATCCTGAGTGATGTCTGTTTGCACATACAATGTATGTACTGATAAATTGTTTTTGAAAAAATATTTTAATGAAAGCAACCAAAAATCTGATTGTCTCGTATCTGCTAAAACAATTACCTAAAAAACTCACAAATGAAAAATTTATTAATGCTAATCTCAATTTTTGGGATTCTTACAAGCTGTTCGGTCTCTGACGATGTGAATCCGAGTGGAAACATGGTCATCAGTGGCTCATGGAAAATAAAATCTTTTATTGATAACAACAACCGTGACCGAACCAGTAATTATACATCATACACCTTTGATTTTAAAACATCAGGTGAATTGGCAGTCTCGAAAGGTTCGACTCAATTTAAGGGAACTTATGCTTCGATGATGGATAGTGGAAAAGAAAAGTTTAATATCCTGATTTCAACATCAGACAATACTTTGGCCGAGATTAACGAGGATTGGATTTTGGCCGAGAAATCCGATTCTATTTTGAGACTCACTAAGTCGAGTGGAGGGAATGGAGGAACAAAAACATTAATTTTTTCTAAATAATTTAAAACTAACTGATGAATCCTATGGAAAATTCTCAATTGAGTAGAGGACAATTTTTGAAACAATTAGGTCTAAGTAGTGGTGCTTTGATGGCGTTTTATTGCTTGGGTACTGTTACAGCTTGCACAAGTAGCAACGAAGAACCATCTCCGACTGGTACAAATAATTCAGGAAATAATACCGGGGGAAATACTTCTACCAAAGTGGATTTTACACTTGATTTGACGACGGCAGATTTTTCTAAACTCAAGACTGAGGGCAATTACGTTTATAAAGATAAAATTATTGTTGCAAATATAAAAGGTGGTACTTTTGTGGCTTTATCGAAGGCTTGTACTCACGAAGGCACCGATGTACAGTACCGTCTTTCTCAAAACGATTTTTTCTGTCCAAATCACGGTTCTGAATTTTCGACAACTGGTGCAGTCGAAAAATCTCCTGCTGCCAAAGCTCTTACCTTGTATAAAACCGAACTTGATTCAAGCGGGAATAAATTGCGTGTATTTGAGGGATAATTTAAGATTGAATATTAGTAGTTTAAGGAGAAACATATTGGATTTCTCCTTACTTTTAATAAAAAAATGTAACATGAAAATCACTAAGCTAATTATTACCATTTTCTTATTTTTAGGATACCAACTGTCTTATGCTCAGGATGCTGACAGTCTTTTGGCTGACTTATCAATCGAGACCGAACAAACAAAGTTATTGCCTGAAAAAATGTTATTGACCCAAAGGATATTTTGGGGAGAAAAAGGACTGTATCGAAAAATGGGGATTGTTCCTGAATTAACTCCCGAAAATCGCCAGCGTGAGTTGAGAATTCGTAGAAATATGTTTAAAATCCACCAAGCATTCGGTTGGGCAACCGCAGCCGGTATGTTAGCTCAAGGAATTTTAGGCTCAAGATTGTATAAAGGCAATACCGAAAATTTTGATAAAATTAAAAAAGCCCACGAGGCAACTGCTCTCGGTATCAACATCGCATATACAACTACTGCTTTGATGGCGTTTACGTCTCCTCCTGCTCAGGTTCGTCGAAAAGGTACCAGCACAGCGAGTGTCCACAGGGCGTTATCGTATGTTCATATTTCGGGAATGATTGCTACAAATGTTCTGTCAAGACAAATCGAACGAAGTAGAGAGAATCAAAATTTTGAACGCCTTGCCGATATGAAAGGCTATCATCGGGCAGCAGCATTTACGACATTTGCTACCTTTGCCACTGCAATCGCCATTCTTAAATTTGAATTTTAAGAGTACGCTATTTAACTGCTTTTCTTGACTTTATAATAACATGAAAACTTATAAACACACCCCTTATACGATTTTTTTTGTGCTTTTTTTGCTTGTTAAAATAACATTTGCTCAAAACCAAAATAGAAAAATTACAGCCGATAAAGCTAATTCCACAATTACTTACGAAATGCGACACCCAATGCACACTTGGGAGGGTATTTGCAAAAATGTAAGTGCTGTGATTATATACAACGACCAGAAACAGGCTATCGAACAAGTCGCGGCTGTTGCTCGGGTTGATTGTTTTGATAGTGGCAACTCAAATCGTGATTCTCATGCTTTAGAAGTTACCGAGGCACTCAAGTATCCAAAAATTTCGTTTACCAGTACAAATATTCAACAAGACCAATACGGCATAAACATTGAAGGTAACCTTAATTTTCATGGGATAACAAAGCCAGTTTCTTTTAAGGCTTTAAAATTTTCAGGAGGTTTTTTTGTAGTCGATGGCAATTTCACAGTAAAGTTATCGGATTTTAATGTTGAAAGACCTTCATTATTTGGGATAAAGACCGAAGATTTAATGAAAATTAGTTTCAAAATCGCTTTTAAAATTTAATCAAATGAAAAAACAAATAATCTTTTTATTACTCATTTTTACAGTAATAAATTCCTCTTTTAATTGGGCAGGAAGAAAAATCGCCGCCGATAAGGCCAGCTCATCCATTACTTATTCGATGACGCATCCAATGCACGATTGGGAAGGGGTTAGCAAAGATGTAAATTGCGTAATCGTTTATAATGATGAATCGAAACAAATCGAACAAGTAGCTGCTGTACTAAAAGTAGATTCTTTTGATAGCGGAAACTCAAACCGAGACTCTCATGCCATAGAGGCAATGGAAGGCGTAAAATTTCCGAAAGTTTCTTTTTCGAGCAGTAACGTTAAGCAAGAAGGTGCTGCGATTACCGCAACGGGTAATCTAACTTTTCACGGAATCTCAAAACCAATTACAATCAAAGGAAATGCAAAAGAAGCGGGCGGAAAGCTGACAATTGATGCTGATTTTAATTTTCTTCTGACCGATTTTAAGGTTGAGCGTCCGTCGTTGTTTGGTGTCAAAACTGATGATTTGGTCAAAATGAGGCTAAAGGTGGTTTTTGCTTTGAAATAAATACTTGGGTGTGGCATTGTTATTTGCCACACTTTCTTTTTGAAATCATAATTTTTCTTTCTTATTTCTCCATTCGAGCGTTTCGAGGAGGTGCATACAATCTTTTTTTACGTAATCAATTATCGGCCTCAATGAATCTCCGGCCGAAGCATCCATCAAATACATGGCACCTCTCAAATAATGCGTAGTGGTATCGGTTATATAAAACTGATAATGACTCGGCACATCGCCCTCTAATTGTATTGCCACCGCCTTTTTTCCATTTTTGAGATTAACGACTTGGTCTTCTTGCGATTCCGCTTTTACATGGTGTTTTGATGCTAACATAAAAGCATCGTTAATCATATTTTGTAGCCTTTGTGGACTATTCAGCACCGGTTTGTACGTAAATTGTACCCTCGCATTGAGCTTCGGATAATAAATAATTATCCAATGAGGCTCGGCATTGCGGAATGTATCAGGCTGAATAATTGCAGCTTTTGAGTATTCAAATTTATAAGGATGGCTGTCGTCTAATGGCTGATAGGCGTGTTCGGGCAAATCAATTCGGTTGTAACCTTTGGGCTTTGGAGCGAATTCAGGAGTGGAATTGTTGCAACCGAATAATAAAAAATTCAAAAAAAATATGGCTATTAAGCTGATAGACAGTAATTTAGTCATAAACAAATATTTGTGTTAATCAAAAATATGGATTTATCAGACTAATAGATAAACCAATTTAAGATTGTCTTTAAAAAATGTAAACGCCGGTCTTTGAATCATCGCTCAGTACTACCTGAATATGCTCAGTTAATGTTGTCGAGAGCGAATACCCAACGTAGTCGGCAGAAATCGGATATTTAGGATGATTTCTATCGACCACTACCGCAACTTGCAGTTTTTTGAGCGGAATACTCAAAAATGGACGCAAACTAAATGCCAATGTTTTGCCTGTATTGAGTACATCATCACATAAAACGATTGGCTTGTGCCGGAAAGTATCTACGAGCGATTCTATTTGAATTTCGGGCTGAAATTCAGACGTTTTATCAAAACTTAGTTTGGCGATGTAGATTTTTTGTTTGGAAATTTGAGTTAACTCTTTTACCAAAAATTCAGCAAAATGAAACCCCTCGCCGATTATACCAGCAATAATAATTGACTCTTCTTCAAAGTTTTGTTCATAAATCTGATACGCAATTCGTCGTATTTTCTGAAGTGTCTGAGTTTTATCTAATAATTGATTTGAATTCACTATTAAACGGTATTTATTTTATAGAAAGTATTTGTAATTAATTGAAAATGAATTGATTGTGCATTATGTTCGGCTACCCCGATAATCTTTAAATTGATAAACGTATCCACTTAATAAGTTTTGGCATAGTTTGTGCAAAAGCCTAATCAGATTTTTTACCAACAAATATACTTACATAAATCTTATAAAACACGTCCCATGAAATACTTTATTACTTTGCTTGTGCTATTCTTTTTTAATGCTGCAATCGCCAAAAACGACGATGACGGCGGAAAGAAAAAACGTGAAGACAACGAACTCGCCGACCGAATCAAGATGTCGTTCAAAAGTGGAAACCCCAAAATGCTGGCAAGTTGCCTCAATGCTCAGGTCGAATTGGTAATTGATGCCGAAAAAATTGATTATCCAAAAGTCTCATCAAACCAAGCCGAGATGATTTTTAAGTCATTTTTTCAGAAAAACCCCCCGCTTTCGTTCAGTTATGTTTATCAAGGCTCATCAAATGCTGAGTTACGTTACAGCGTAGCCAACTACCGAAGCCGCAACAAAGATTATTTGGTTTACATACTCGTAAAACGTATGTCGGGTAGTAAATATGTGATAGATACAATCCAGTTTAGAGAAGGTTGATTGCCTCAATTTGTAATCGATTAAAGAATTAATCCCAAAAGGTTCTGAATAATCAGAGCCTTTTTTTATTTTTGCACTTTCAAAATTGGTCTATGTTTCCAATTTTGTGATATAAACGAAAATTGTGAACAGAATTTAAAATGAACGTAACAACCAAAAAATTTGCATTAGATAAAGATACTTACGTAAAACTTGCTTTCAAAAGACACATTCGCAATAGCTGGTATTGGTTGCTCATTCCGGCCGCTGTTCTGATTTTGGGTTTGATTCTTCATTTTACTGGTGTTTACAAAAACTGGTGGATTCCAGTCGTGGCCGTGGTTGGAGCTGGTCTTTACCTTTTGTTTTGGTATGCACAGTTTACTGCCGCTACTCAGATGGAGCAAAGCAAACAAATGTTCGAGAAGTTTGCCTACGAGATTGACAGCCGTCAGATTATGGTAAAATTGAATGCACGTGAAGGCGGAATCATCAAGTGGGAGACTATTCAGAGTGCCGAGAAAATCGAAGATGCGTACTTGCTAATTATTAACAAAGGGCAGTTTTTGCATTTTCCGTTCAAGGTTTTCAACAGCGAGCATGACATCAAACTTTTTGAATCAATCTTGAAGCGTAAAGAATTATTAAAATAAATGAAAATACAAGCTCTTGGTAATTATCATCCAAGAGCTTTTTTTCTATCCAAAAGATTAGTTTTCCATCAGATAATCAAACATAGCCAAATCTACGGCTTGCTCGGCGTTCATACCCTCTTTTAAGTACTTCAATGAGTTTTTGAGGTAGTCTAATTCTTCTTGGACAGTTGGCAGCATATTAGAAGTTTTTTGAATAACTTCTTCGATATAATTTGTCGGAACGAATATTGTTGTTTCCATAATCTTAAAGGGTTGATTTTCAGTTTTTTATGAACAATTATAGTACCAATGACAATTAAAACTATCAAGCGGATACAATTGTTTACGTATATGGGTTATTTTAGTTTTTTTGTTAGAATAGCATTCATATTTTTCTATGAATTTTATAGAATTGTTTGAGGTTCAATGAAGGAATTATATTGGGTAGAGGGTTTAATAAACTCATAAAAATTGTTTTATTTGCCTTAAATTTCAAACAAACTAAAAACTATGAATAAAAAAGCAATATTCTTTCTACTAATTATCAGTTCATTTACCCTTCAAGCACAAAATAAGAAA
>JALOLV010000180.1 GCA_025455785.1 Spirosomataceae bacterium
CCCAATGCCACGCCAGCACCCGCTACGAGTGAGTTTTTGAGGAGGGTTCGACGAGATAATTCGTTGTTGTTCATTTTTTTAGTGTAATTATTTATGGTTGAATATCAATAGGTAGTAATACGTCGTGGCGTGTTTTATAATTTGAATTCTAACAAGGTTACATCTTCGCCATCAAAAACTGCGTAACTGTTGAAGACAATCCAATCGCCGAGATTGATATAGCGTGATGAATCGTTGATTCTGAAATCTAATTTGAGGTGTCGATGCCCAAAGATATAAAAATCATGGTGGTTTTGGGATTCGATTTCTTTGCTATACAATATCAGAAATTCTCGTTCTTCGCCCAAAAAACGCTCAATTTCGGTTTCTTTGTCGTGGCTTTGCCAGCTATGTCTTGCCCAAGCACTTCCCAGAAACAAACCAAGATTTGGGTGCATGACTCGATTGAATAAAAACCGAGGGACTTTGCCTTCAAATATCCTCTTCAAAACTTTGTATTTGTAATCGCCGGGTCCAAGGCCGTCGCCGTGGGCAATGTGAAATTTTTTTTCGTTGAATACAAAATTTTGTGGTTTTCGGTAAGTTTTGATATTTAGTTCGGTCTCAAAATAATCATCCATCCACATATCATGATTGCCCGTAAAAACGATGATTTCGATGCCCGAATCACGGATTTCGGCCAATTTACCGAGAAATCGCACAAAACCTTTGGGTACAGTTCGTTTGTATTCAAACCAAAAATCAAATAAATCGCCTACCAAAAAAATGATTTCGGCATCGTGGCGGATGCTATCGAGCCAACGGATGATTCGGCGTTCACGTTCGTGACTTTTCTGGTGATTGGGGGCTCCGAGATGAAAATCAGAGGCAAAATATATTTTCTTTCCTTGCGGAATTTGACGATTCATTCAGATACTTTTTTTGACAAAGGTAGCGAATTTGTGCCTCAATCTCAGATAGATTCTACCAACAACATCAAAAATCTTACTGTGTTTCTGAACCTTGCTTCAAAAAATCCTCCGTACGATTTAGGAACAATTCAGTAATTTCACGTAATTTGCGGTATCATTTAGGATTGCTCAAAATGACTTTTCGATTAATCGTTATTCGTTGATTGATTGTACGGCTAACGATTCGGCAATTAATCATTAACAAAAATAAAAATCATGAATTTTCCATCAGAATTACGTTACACTTCAGACCACGAATGGATTAAAATCGAAAGCGGCAATATTGCTGTTGTAGGAATCACCGATTTTGCTCAAGGCGAATTAGGCGACATTGTTTTTATTGAAATCGAGACGACAGGTCAAGATTTAGGAGCTAATGAAATCTTTGGTACTGTCGAAGCCGTAAAGACTGTTTCAGACCTGTACTTGCCTGTTGCTGGCAAAGTTTTAGAAGTAAACGAAGCCCTTAAAGATTCGCCAGAATTGGTAAACTCTGACCCTTACGGCAATGGCTGGATGATTAAGATGGAATTGGCAAATGTAGCAGATATTGATGCTTTGATGGATGCCGAAACGTATAAATCCAGTATCGGACAATAATATTTATAAAGCCCCTCACAAGGGCTTTTTTTTTGAATGAGTTACGAATTTATGTGGTTTAATATTAACACTGTCAGAGACTTGCCGTGGGGCATTTTGAACCCTGACTGTGTAGAAAAAACCAATGACTTTTTCTACCAAAATGCAAATTCTATTAAAAGCCGTTAAAATCATTGATAAAAGTTCTGAGTTCAATCTTCAGGCCAAAGATATTTTGATTGAAAACGGAATAATTAAACAGATTTCGGATAATATATATGCCGATAATGCACAAATTATCGAGGGCGATAACCTGCACGTTTCGGCTGGCTGGATAGATATGCGAGTATCGCCGAAAGACCCCGGTTATGAATCTAAAGAAGATTTATCAAGCCTCTGTAATGCCGCTGCGGCAGGGGGCTTTACCGAAATCGTTACGTTGCCAAATACAAAACCGACGGTTCAGACCAAAGAATCAATCGCTTATTATAAGCAATTTAGCCGTGGCCAATTGGTAGAAATCTATCCAACAGCGGCAGTTACCAAAAACTGCGAAGGCAAAGATTTTACCGAAATGCTCGACCTGCACCATGCCGGAGCCGTAGCATTTACCGATGGCGAACACCCACTTTGGAACGCCGATATTCTGCTCAAAACCCTTCAATATTTGTATCCAATCAATGGTTTGTTGATGAATCACCCCGAGGAAGCCAACTTAGCGATGTTTGGGCAAATGCACGAAGGCATCGAAAGTACGCTTTTGGGTATGAAAGGTGTGCCTTCGATGGCCGAAGAATTAATGGTGATTCGAGATTTGAAATTGCTCGAATACGCTAAGATTGATTCACTAAGTTCGGTTTTGCATTTTTCTACCATTTCTACGGCTGAGGCCGTGGAGTTAATCCGTGAAGCCAAACAAAAAGGTTTGCCCGTGAGCTGCGATATTGCGGCACATCAACTGGCATTTACCGATGCCGATTTGAAAGAATTTGATACAAATCTCAAGGTTAGTCCGCCGTTTAGAAGTCAAAAAGATATTGAAGCACTCAAAAAAGGCTTAGCCGATGGTACGATTGATGCGGTAGTCTCTAACCATAACCCACATGACGAAGAAGCCAAGAATCTGGAGTTCGACTTGGCCGATTTCGGAATCATCGGTCTCGAAACCGCCTTTGCGGCGGCCAATACTTTTGGTGGATTACCAATCGGTAATCTGATTGAGAAATTAACGGTAAATCCTCGAAAACTCCTGCGGATGACCCAAGTTGAGATTGCCGAAGGAAGTAAAGCAAATCTGACGGTTTTTGAACCCGATTTAAAATGGGAATTTACCGAAAAAGATATTCGTTCTAAATCTAAAAATACGCCATTTGTAGGTAAAAAACTCAAAGGTAAAGTGGTGGCAGTTTTAAATAAAAATATTTGTAAAACGACTTTGTAAGTCGTTTAGAAAAATAAAAAACAAACGATTTTATTGAGCAAGTTATAAATCATCTCCATAGCGTTGGGTTTGCAAACCCAACGCTATGGAAAATTTAAAAACTTTAATTCAATCTTAGCTAAAAAATCGTTTTACAAAATGCTATGATAAAAAACAGAATACTTAAATATTCGCTCATTTTCGGAGGATTAGCCGCCGTGGCTTGCGTTTTGGTCGGATTAATCCAATATTACGGACTCGGCAAAAGCCCTTTTGGCAAATACAAAGTACCGGCTTTGGGTATCAACCTTATCTTTATATTTTTTGCGGTTTGGTATTATCGCCGCGAAAACGGAGGATATTTGTCTTTTTCGAGCGGATTTTCGGTAGGGTTTCTGACCAATTTCTTTGGCTCGCTTTTGACGGGTATTTTATTTTTTTTATTTGTATTGGTTGATAATCGACCTTTGGTTTTGTGGCAAAAAGAAAATATGACTAATGCCCAAAAAATCTACAACGATGAGAAAGACCCCAAACGCAAAGAAGACTACAAAACACTTATCGAAAATGCCAATTTAGAAATAAAACCAATTTATGTTTTTTTTGATGAGGTTGTAAAAAAGCAATATGTAATCATCGGAATCGCACTAATCGGAATGGTTCTCCGCCGCCGAAATCCTGCTGAGTAAGCCTTTTATCACAAATTTGATGTATTTTCTGAATATTATTGTTTAATTTGCCACCATTCACACTAAAAAATATGTCAATACTCAAAATTCCGATTCATTACGAAGGTTCGCTTGGCGAGAAAGTACTTTACACGCTATTTGATAGCGGTGCTACTTTTTCATGTATTAGTCCCGAAGCTGTCGAGGATTTAGAGCAGCTAATTCCCCTACATCGCCCCAAAAGAGTTGCTACAGCAAGCGAAGGAGCTTATTTAGAAATTACCCATTGTGTGCGTCTCGATTTCTCGATTGAAGATGTGATGCTTTCAGATGAATTTATGGTTATCCCGAATCTATCAGAAGATGCAATTATCGGGGTTACGACGCTCCAAAAATGGCGAATCAAACTTGACTTCGAACACGACCGAGTAGATGTTGACCCCAAAGTAGCGAAAGCAATTCTTAAAAACCTTAAATACAAAATATAAACCCCTAATTAAATCACAAAAACATGGAAAAACCATCTACTGCTCGCATTGCCTTGAAATGGGGCGTAATTGTCGGTATCGTTGTCATTATTTTCAGCACAATCACATCTATGGCTGACCTTTGGAAGCAATCCTGGGCGAGCTGGATTGGGTATCTTTTTGTTTTAGGAGGTCTCATCATGGCATTGGGCGAATTCAAAAAAGCAAACGAAGGCTTTATGGGCTTTGGTGAAGGCCTTGGTTTAGGTACCCTAATGAGTACAGTTGTGGGTGTACTTGGTGCGATTTTCTCCTACATTTATCTTAACTTCATCGATACCACGATGGTTTCTCGAATTGTTGATTTTCAACGTGAAAAGATGAGTGAACAAGGCTTGTCTGACGAGCAAATCGACCAAGCGATGGAGATGACAGCAAAGTTTATGTCGCCGGGCATGATGTTTATCTTCGGTGTTTTAGGTTATTTGATAGTAGGATTCATCTTGACTTTGATTGTATCGGCAATCATGAAAAAAAGCAAGCCAGAAGTAGAGTTCTAAAATATTGGCATAGTATTGGTCGTTAGCAATGCAGTCGTTGCTAACGATTTTTTTTGTAATTTTGATTCAAGATTCATTCTCTTGAACATTGAATCTCGAACTTTGAACGAAATAATGCTGACCATTTTCAGAAAAGAAATCAATAGTTTTCTCAATTCACTCATTGCATACATTGCCATCGGGGTATTTTTGGCAATAACTGGTTACTTTGTCTGGATTTCTAATGATGGGCAAACCCAGAATGTACTTGATTACGGCTTTGCCGACCTCAATACATTTTTTTCGGTTACACCTTTTGTATTCATTTTATTGATTCCGGCCATTACTATGAGAGCTTTTTCGGAGGAATTTAAGACTGGTACGATTGAGTTATTATTGACCAAACCTCTATCTGAATGGCAGTTGGTTCTGGGCAAGTTTTTGGCAGCTTTTGCACTGGTGATTGTGGCACTAATCCCCACCTTACTTTATTATTATTCGGTTTACCAACTTGGAGTTCCTAAAGGAAACATCGACACCGCAGCAGTCATTGGGTCTTATGTGGGTTTGTTACTCTTAGGTGGAGTTTTTGTTGCTATGGGAGTTTGGGCTTCTTCGATGACTGACAATCAGGTAGTTGCGTTTATACTTGGAGCCGTTTTGTGCTTTGTGTTTTATTATATTATCGGGAGTTTGGCAAGTGTCTTTAGTGGTTCTTTACAATACATTACATCTTACATTGGCCTAAACTATCATTACGATGCACTCGGTAGAGGATTAATTGATAGCCGAAATGTACTTTATTTTTTAAGCCTTATTTTTGTTGCACTTTATTTAACCAAACTCCGTCTCAATCGCAAGAAATAGGTTCAAAATGCGTATTGGGTCTTATCTTCTCGAATTATCGTATTTTTTTCAGACACTTGAAGAGAAGGTATGTTGAGAACCGGTGCCGAATGAAAATTACGGATGAGTTGATTCGTAACACGTTCATAAAAAGTATTTTGTAGCTTTTCTTTGAGTATTAATACAAATATGTCTGGTTGGCTTGTTAGCACGCACTCACAAATACCATCTATATAATTACTACAAGTTTCTATTTTTGTGCTAACCGACCCAAATAGATGTTTTATATCTTTCAAAATGCCCTTCTCTACATTTTTTTGTTCTTGATAGTTTTTTGAAACCAATAAAATAGACGCTTCAATCTCTTGAGTCTCTAAATAATTACGAAAGTTCATGAGTCTCATGATATTGAGATTTTCGTTTGCTTCAATAATGATTTGTGCTTTTTTGATGGTTTTGACTTTGCTGTGATGAGGTATAAACAAAGAAGCAGTCTTAAATTCACGGTATATTTTCTTTGCAAAACTTCCGAGATATTGGTTATTACCAAGGCCACTTGTACCCACCACAACTATTTGGAATATGAAGTTTTTCTTGAGATATGCGAGAGACTCATCAATAGATTTATCCAAAAATAATGACGAGAAAGTATGCAAATTGGAATAATTCCATTCTAAATCTTCTCGAAATTTGTTGAGATAGAACTCTGACCTTTCTTTAGAATCTTCCTCGGAACAGTTGAATAGTGTAAAGTGGCAGTTGATATTCTCAAATGTTTTTATGGCACAGCGAATGGCATTTTCCGATGCAATCGAAAAATCCGTTGTCAGCAAAATTTGTTTTATCATAGGTATCGTAAAAGAATACAAAGTTATGGATTAATTCTGCTGGATATAATTAAATAAAGATTAAAAATGAGCAAATATACTTATAATAAAGAATTTATGTTCTGCTGAAATTGTACTAATTTGATGTTTCTTGATTTGATAATGTTGGATTAGCTTTTATTTGCCCAGTTACCTCTCCAAAACCCACTTTTATATCGCCTTTCGTGGCCCAACCTCTGATAGTCAGTGTGTCTTGGTCTTCTAAAAATGTTCGTACTGAGCCGTCTGGCAGATTTAGCGGTTTTTGACCATTCCAAGATAATTCGAGCATCGAACCGAAACTGTCGGGAGTCTCGCCACTGATTGTTCCCGAAGCCAACAAATCACCGATTTTGAGATTACACCCATTGATGGTATGATGAGCGATTTGTTGGGTGATATTCCAGTACAAATATTTGTAATTTGACCGACAGATGATGTTTTGATTGAGTTCGACTTGCAGGTTAATATCAAAATTGTGTTTACCCTCAAATTGTAAATAGGGCAGGATAGGGTCTTGCGGTGGCGTTTCGACTCTAAA
>JALOLV010000181.1 GCA_025455785.1 Spirosomataceae bacterium
TACACAATGGTAAAATTTGGGTTGAAGGTAATGCAAATGGGGGTTCAAACTTTATATTTACATTGCCAATTTAATTTTAGTGAGGAGGATAAATTTTATGAAAAAAGACATTAAGGTTTTGGTTGTTGATGATGAACCAAATATTCTATTATCATTGGAGTTTTTAATGAAAAAAGAAGGTTTTTTGGTTTATATCGCTCGTGATGGTGAAGAGGCCTTTGAGATTATCCGTCGTGAAAAGCCTCAGATTGTTTTGCTTGATATTATGATGCCCAAAGTTGATGGTTATCAAGTTTGTAGATTTATCAGAGAAGACAACAGTTTCAACCATGCTAAGGTGGTGTTTTTGAGTGCCAAAAGCAAAGAGGTCGATATTGAGAAAGGATACGAAATTGGTGCTGATTTGTATATCCCAAAACCTTTTTCAACCCGTGATTTGGTAAAAAAAGTTAACCTTTTAGCGACTGATGTTTTTGCTGCTTAGTTGTTTATGTTTATTCACAAAGCCGATTAAGTTAATTTCGGTAATCAGCTTTCGATAAGGTTTTATCTCATAATTATCCATCCATAATAACTACAAAATTTAATTTACTTGTGCAACAAAACTACAATTGTGTTATGAACTACGATGAGTTCTATCGAAAAAGTATTGATGATAAAGTCGGTTTTTGGAGCGAACAAGCATTGAAGTTGGCATGGTACAAGGCTCCACAAAAGATATTGTCTAAAGATAAAAATGGTTTTTACAGATGGTTTAGAGGTGGCAAACTCAATACCGGTTACTTAGCTTTAGACTATCACATTGAGCATGGCCGAGGTAAGCAGACTGCCTTTATTTATGATTCGCCCGTTACAGATACCATAAAAAAATTCACCTATAATCAGACTAAAAGACAAGTTGCAAAGATAGCGGGTGCTTTAAAAAGTTTGGGTGTAAACAAAGGCGATACTGTTGTGATATATATGCCGATGATTCCCGAAGCTACTTTCTCTATGCTGGCCTGTGCAAGAATCGGTGCTATTCATTCGGTTGTTTTTGGTGGTT
Organism: Spirosomataceae bacterium; assembly: GCA_025455785.1. Classification (GTDB taxonomy): domain Bacteria; phylum Bacteroidota; class Bacteroidia; order Cytophagales; family Spirosomataceae; genus JALOLV01. Next base: position 1,046 of record JALOLV010000181.1, read on the forward strand.
TTGCCCCCCACGAATTAGCCATTCGGATTGATGACGCCAAACCCAAAGTAATTATTTCGGCTTCGTGTGGAATCGAATTCGACAAAGTAATTCCGTATAAACCATTGCTCGATGACGCCATTAACCAATCTGAACATCAACCAGCTAATTGTCTTATTTTACAAAGACCAATGTGTGAGGCCTCGCTCGTTGAAAACCGAGATTTAGATTTTGAGCAATTGGTTGCGGCTTCAAAACCAGCAAAATGTGTAAGAGTTGATGCAACGGACCCGCTTTACATCCTTTATACTTCTGGAACTACGGGTAAACCCAAGGGAGTTGTCAGAGACAATGGTGGACATGCCGTTGCGATGCGGTTCTCGATGGAGTACGTATATAATGTAAAAGCAGGAGATGTTTTTTGGGCGGCGTCTGATGTAGGTTGGGTTGTTGGTCATTCTTACATTGTTTATGCACCTTTGATAATGGGCTGTACGAGTATCATTTTTGAAGGAAAACCAATCCGTACCCCAAACGCTGGCACTTTTTGGCGAGTAATTGCACAACATAAAGTTAATACATTTTTTACTGCTCCAACTGCATTTAGGGCGATTAGAAAAGAAGACCCCGAAGCTCTTTTCATGAATAAATACAATCTAAATTCATTGAAGGCTATTTTTGTTGCTGGCGAACGCTGCGACCCACCTACGCTCGAATGGTTGCAGAATATTTCTAAACTGCCAGTAATTGACCATTGGTGGCAAACCGAAACGGGCTGGAGTATTGTAGCAAATATGATGGGTGTAGAGCAGTTTGACGTGAAAGCGGGTTCGGCAACAAAACCTGTTTGTGGTTATGATGTGCAGATTTTGAGTGAGAAAGGCCGTAAACTTGGGAAAAACAAGGAAGGATATGTAGCGATAAAACTCCCTCTTCCACCCGGGACTTTACCAACCCTTTGGAACGATAATGAGCGATTTAAGCATTCCTACCTCAAAAAATTCAAAGGTTATTATTTATCAGGCGATGGTGGATACATAGACCAAGACGGATACGTTTTTATTATGGGTAGGGTAGATGACGTTATCAATGTGGCTGGGCATCGCCTTTCTACCGGAGAAATGGAAGAAATTATTGGGTATCACCCAGCCGTTGCCGAAAGTGCCGTAATCGGAATTACAGATGAATTGAGAGGGCAACGCCCAATCGGTTTTGTGGTCTTGAAAGACGGAAAAAATATCGAAGAATCTCAAATCGAACGAGATTTAATAGGATTGATTCGTGATAAAATCGGGGCGGTGGCTTTTTTTCGTAATGCCCTCGTTGTCAAGCGTTTACCAAAGACCCGTTCGGGGAAGATTTTGAGAAAAACAATGCGTCAAATTGTTGATGGTGAAGCGTTTACGATTCCTTCTACTATTGACGATGTGAACATTTTAAATGAAATTGAAGAATGTATCAAAAGTCGTAATATTGGAGTATATTGTAATGATTTAAAACAACACTCCTAAGCAATGCCCAAAGTCATCTGGATTTCAAACCTAAGAGTTTTTGCAACACTCACCGTAATCATGCTTCATTGTGCAGCAGGCGGGATTTATTTAATGGGTAAAATTCCAGATTCGTTTTGCCGTACCGGTTTTTGTGATGTTGTCGGGTTATTTATTATTAGGAAAATACAAAAATCTTAATGATTTTTTGAGCAAACGATTCTCTCGAATATTTATTCCATTTTTAGTTTGGACAATCATTTATATGCTTTGGGGAAATTTTTTTGGAGTTTTGCCAACCGAAAAAACCAAACTTGAGTTAATTGACATTCTTAAAAAAATACTAACTGGCGGTGCTGGTGGTTCGGGTCATTTGTGGTTCGTTTACATGCTTTTGGGACTTTATTTGTTCTCGCCAATTATCAGTCGATGGATTACCCAAGCGACACAACAAGAGGTTAAGTTTTTTCTGATTGTTTGGCTGATTTCCTGTACAGTTTATCCTTATTTTGAAAAATATCTCGGCATCAAAATCAATTTTGAGATTCGGTATTTTTCGGGTTATGTCGGATATTTTGTTTTGGGCTATTTTCTGGGTAACTATCAATTCGACTCATCACCCAAAAAAGTCGGCTTTATAAGTTTATTGATTTTTCTAATAAGTTGGCTCGTTACTTTTGTCGGAATTTACTTTGCGACTATCGCTAATAAGAAAATTTACGAGTCAAGCCTTTTCGATTACCTAAGTCCAGCGGTTATTGCAATGTCGATTACGGCTTTTTTGACCTTTAAATACTTATTGAATATTGAGTTTTTGCCAAATTTAACGGCTCAATTAGATAAATTTAGTTACGGAATGTACCTCATGCACCTGATTCCGGTCAAAGTATTATCCCGTGAGTTTTATATAAATTTTAAATGGATTCACCCAAGTATTGGCATTCCAACCCAATTTATTTTGAGTACACTCATTTGTTTTATTACTGGCTAAAAAGGTCAGATAAAAAAATAAGTTTTCGAGTCCCTCCTTCTTCAATAAGAGAAGGAATGAAAGGATTAGGTTTCTGTAAAGTAATTAACTTTTTATTTATTCAATTATTACCTCTTAAAATTATTCCAATGAAAATTACAGATTTTAACGATTACGAAGCTCAATACAAGCATTCACGATTACGAAGCTCAATACAAGCATTCGGTTGAGGACCCTGAGGGATTTTGGGCTGAGATTGCCGCCAATAATTTCGTTTGGCGTAAACCTTGGAAAAAAGTACTAAACTGGAATTTTAGCGAACCTAAAATCGAGTGGTTTGTTGGAGGAAAACTTAATATTACCGAAAACTGCCTTGACCGACACGTACACGATAAACCTCATCAGCCAGCCATCATTTGGGAAGCTAATGACCCAAATGAAGAATCTATTACGCTGACTTACAGGCAGTTATATGAGAGAGTCTGTCGTTTTTCTAATGTTCTAAAACGCAACGGAGTCAAAAAAGGAGACCGTGTATGTATCTACATGCCCATGATACCCGAACTCGCTGTTGCTGTTTTGGCTTGTGCCAGAATCGGGGCGATACACTCGGTTGTTTTTGGTGGATTTTCGGCATCATCGATTGCTGATAGAATAAATGATTCTCAATGCGTGGCGGTTGTTACAACCGATGGGGCGATTCGTGGAGCAAAGGCAATTCCGATGAAAGATACCGTTGATGATGCTTTGATTGGTTGTCCATCGGTAAAAAAAGTAATCGTCGCAACTCGTACACGTACACCAGTAAGTATGATTAAAGGACGTGATGTGTGGTGGGAAGAAGAAGAAAAACACGTAACTGCCGAATGCCCAGCCGAGGAAATGGATTCTGAAGACCCACTTTTCATTCTTTATACTTCTGGCTCGACGGGCAAACCCAAAGGTGTAGTGCATACGATTGGTGGTTATATGGTTTTTTCGGCATATACTTTCTTGAATGTATTTCAATACAAGCCGGGTTGGGTTCATTTCTGCACAGCAGACATTGGCTGGATTACGGGTCACTCGTACATTGTTTACGGGCCTTTGGCAAATGGAGCAACAACTCTGATGTTTGAGGGGATTCCGACCTATCCCGATGCAGGTCGTTTTTGGGATGTTGTAGATAAACACAAAGTAGATATTCTTTATACGGCCCCAACAGCCATTCGCTCTTTGATGGGTTTTGGACTTGAATATGTCAATGAAAAAGATTTGAGTTCGCTCAAAGTGTTGGGTTCGGTTGGTGAGCCAATCAATGAGGAGGCTTGGAACTGGTACAACGAAAACATTGGTAAAGGTAAATGCCCAATTGTAGATACTTGGTGGCAAACCGAGACTGGTGGTATTTTGATTTCGCCAATTGCTGGAATCACCAAAACAAAACCTGCATTTGCTACTTTGCCACTACCGGGTGTTCAACCTATTTTAGTTGATGAAAACGGAGTCGAAATACAAGGAAATGGCGTAAATGGCAATTTATGTATTAAGTTTCCGTTTCCGTCAATGATTCGTACCACTTGGGGCGACCACGAACGCTGTCGAACAACTTACTTCTCGACTTACCAAAATCTATATTTTACGGGCGATGGTTGTTTGAGAGATGAAGACGGTTATTACCGAATCACGGGTCGCGTAGATGATGTTTTGAATGTTTCGGGTCATAGAATCGGAACTGCCGAAGTCGAAAATGCGATAAATATGCACACTGGCGTAGTTGAATCGGCTATTGTGGGTTATCCTCATGACATCAAAGGACAGGGCATTTATGCCTACGTGATATGTGAATCAATGGTTCATGACGAAGATTTAACTCGTCGTGATATTTTAGCAACGGTTTCGAGAGTGATTGGTCCAATCGCCAAACCAGATAGAATCCAGTTTGTGAGTGGGCTTCCCAAAACACGTTCGGGCAAAATCATGCGACGAATACTTCGTAAAATTGCCGAAGGCGAAACCTCAAATCTTGGCGACACCTCAACATTGCTCGACCCATCGGTCGTTGATGAAATCAAGGCTGGTGCAGAGGCATTGAGATGATTTTAAAAACGCTGGCAGGTTTCTGAATCCTGCCAGTTCTAAAATTATATTTGATTTTTAAAAGGCGACTTCTTTAAGTTGCCTTTTGTTTTTTTGTATTTACCCTTACATAAAAAATCCGGAATTAATGTTCAGCAATACATAAACCAATCCTGCTCACTCGCTTTGCCGAGTGAGTAGTTACATAAAAGGCTTCAAGCTAATGCTAAGACCAACACACCAATAAAACCATTCAGAATTTGCAAATCCAAAATAAAAACTTTAATTTTGCAACTGTTTTAATTTTTAATCATTAATCTAAGTTAACATCAAATGTATTTAACTTCGGAGAAGAAAGAAGAAATCTTTGGTAGCAAAGGTTTCCAAAAGAAGACAACCGACACCGGTTCTCCAGAATCGCAAATTGCGTTATTCACATTCAGAATCGCTCACCTTACAGAGCACTTGAAGTCTCACAAGCATGATTATTCAACACGTGCAGGCTTGTTGCGTTTAGTAGGTAAGCGTCGTCGTCTTCTTGATTATTTGTACAAGAAAGACATTTCTCGTTACAGAGCAATCATTGCCGAACTTGGCATCCGTAAATAATTTACGACTCATCAGGGGGTTCTTTACCGAATTCCCTGATTTTTGTTTTTGAACTTCGGTCTCAGATACCCGATTTCGAAAATAACACAAACTTCAAACACAAAACTCATTATATCCCCGCGGTAAAATAGGATAAAATTAATTACGTCGGAAGCGGAAAACGTAATTTTAAATTAAATAGAAATGTTTAACATTCACACCAAGACCATCCAAATGCCGGATGGCAAAACAATTACCCTTGAAACTGGTAAATTGGCAAGACAAGCAGATGGTGCTGTACTATTGCGTTGTGGTAAAGCTATGTTGCTGGCCACAGTTGTAGGTGCCCCAGAGGCTCGCGAAGGTGTCGATTTTCTACCATTATCAGTAGATTATCAAGAAAAATTTGCATCTGCTGGTAAAATACCCGGTAGTTTTCAACGCCGTGAAGGAAAATTATCTGATGCAGAAGTACTTATTAGTCGCTTGATTGATAGAGCATTAAGGCCGATTTTTCCTGAGGATTACCATGCCGAAATTCAGGTAATCGTTACACTTATCTCGGCAGACCCAGAAGTTCAGCCAGACTCTCTCGCTGCTTTGGCCGCAGCATCCGCAATCGCTGTGTCAGATTTACCATTTAATGGACCGATTTCGGAAGTTCGTGTTGCAAAAATCAACGGAGAATATGTAATTAACCCTTACACTTCTCAACTTGCTAATGCCTCAATTGACTTGATTGTTGCTGGTACTGCCGACAACATCATAATGGTTGAAGGCGAGGCAGATGAGTGTTCTGAAATCGAAATGATTGAAGCAATCCGTTTGGCTCATGAAGCCATCAAAATTCAGATTGCGGCAGTTTCAGAATTGGCAGAAGCAGTTGGTAATACACAAAAACGAGAATACAACCATGAAACTCACGATGAAGAATTGCGTGAGAGAATGAATAAAGAACTTTATGATAAAGTTTATGCTGTTTGCAAAGAAGGAAACGCTAATAAACAGATTCGTAAAGAGAAATTTAAAGCAATTTTGGATGAATTCCTCGCTTCATTAACCGAAGAAGAACGTGCCGAAAAATCTGGTTTTGTCAAAGTTTATTACGGAGATATTCAGTATTTTGCTTCTCGTAATATGGTTTTGGATGATAGAATTCGCTTGGATGGTCGTAAATTAGACGAAATTCGCCCGATTACTTGTGAAGTAGATTTCTTACCATCGGCTCATGGTTCGGCACTTTTCACACGTGGAGAAACTCAGTCATTGACCACAACGACAATGGGTACAAAACTTGATGAAATGTTAGTTGACCAAGCAATGGTTTCTGGATACAACCGTTTCATGTTGCATTATAACTTCCCATCATTTTCGACTGGTGAAGTAAAACCAAACCGAGGACCCGGCCGACGTGAGATTGGCCACGGTAATTTAGCTCAAAGAGCATTAAAGAAAATTTTACCTCCAGATGCCGAGAATCCTTACACAATCCGTGTTGTATCTGATATTTTAGAATCTAATGGTTCTTCTTCAATGGCAACAGTTTGTGCTGGTTGTCTTTCACTGATGGATGCGGGTGTGCCGATAAAAGCACCAGTTTCGGGTATCGCTATGGGATTAATAACTGATACAAACACCGGTAAATGGGCAGTTTTATCCGATATTTTGGGTGATGAAGACCACCTCGGCGATATGGATTTCAAAGTAACCGGGTCTGAAAAAGGTATCACTGCGTGTCAGATGGATATCAAAATTGGCGGACTTTCATTTGAAATTTTAGAGCAAGCACTCGACCAAGCCAAACAAGGACGAATCCATATCTTAGGCAAAATGAAAGAGGCTCTCGAAACTCCAAGACCAGACCTCAAACCACATGCACCACGTGCTTTCACAATAATCATTGAGAAAGAATTTATCGGTGCTGTTATCGGGCCGGGTGGTAAAATTGTTCAAGAAATTCAGCGTGAATCGGGTACTACCGTTACAATCGAAGAAAAAGAGGGAAAAGGCCATGTTTCAATTTTTGCAAAAGATGGCGATGGAATGGAAAAAGCAAAAAAACGTATCCTCGGTATTGTTTCTATGCCAGAAGTAGGTGAAGAATATGATGCTAAGGTTAAATCTATCCAACCTTTTGGTGCTTTTGTTGAGTTTTTACCGGGTAAAGAAGGTTTATTGCATATCTCAGAAATCACTTGGGAGAGGCTCCCAAGTATGGATGGTGTTTTAGAAATTGGTGAAGAAATCAAAGTTAAGCTGATTGAAATTGACCAAAAAACAGGTAAATTCAGACTTTCAAGAAAAGTTCTACTTCCTCGCCCCCCGAGACCTGAGAAGCAAGAGAACAAAAATTAATAATATTCTGTTTTCAAAGTAGGGTATTGAAAATCAATACTCTACTAAATCTTTAATACTTTGTACCTGTTTTTTACGTTTTACGTTAAAAAAGGATTCGTTTCAACATGAGACAACTAAAAATTAGTAAACAAATAACCAACCGTGAAAGCCAGTCGCTTGATAAGTACCTTCAAGAAATTGGTAAAGTGGATTTATTAACACCCGATGAAGAGGTAATATTAGCCCAAAAGATTCGTGATGGAGACCAGCTTTCTCTTGAGCGTCTCACAAAGGCCAACCTCCGCTTTGTTGTATCGGTTGCAAAACAATATCAAAACCAAGGTCTATCGCTCGGTGACCTAATTAACGAAGGTAACCTCGGACTAATCAAGGCTGCTCAACGTTTCGACGAAACCCGTGGTTTTAAATTTATTTCATACGCCGTTTGGTGGATTCGTCAGTCAATTCTTCAAGCATTGGCTGAGCAATCTCGTATTGTAAGATTACCACTAAACCGTGTTGGCTCGTTAAACAAAATTTCAAAGACTTTTTCTGACCTCGAACAAAAATTTGAGCGGGAGCCTTCTCCAGAAGAATTGGCAGAAGTCCTTGAAATTACAGCTGCTGAAGTAATTGATACGCTTAAAATCTCTGGTCGTCATGTTTCGGTAGATGCACCGTTTGTTCAAGGAGAAGAGAACAGCCTTTTAGATGTACTCGAAAATGATAGCGAAGAAAAACCAGACCAAGGTCTTATCAATGACTCGCTCAGACGTGAAGTTATGAGGGCCCTATCTACTCTTACTCAAAGAGAAGCCGAAGTGATTACATACTACTTTGGACTGAACGGTGAGCAAGCAATGACATTGGAAGAAATCGGTGAAAAATTTAACTTGACTCGTGAACGTGTTCGTCAGATTAAAGAGAAAGCGATTCGTCGATTGAGACAAACTTCACGTAGTAAAGCTCTGAAAGCATATTTAGGATAATCACTTGATTACTAACAAATTACTGAAAAAGACACCTTAAAATGGTGTCTTTTTTTTGACTAAAGTTAAACTTTAACCCATTTTTGGAGGTTTTTGTCCTGATTTAGAATTGAATAATTCGTATATCAGTGCAAAATTCTCCCAAATATTCAATTCTCAGGCGTTTCAAAATGGCTATTTTACAACCTATACACGACATTGCCGAAATCTGTGCAAAGAAAAATATTACAGACGTAATACTTTGTCCGGGTTCAAGAAGTGCGGCATTAACAATTTCTTTTGTAAGGCATCCCGAAATAAAAACATACAGTATTGCAGACGAACGTTCGGCCGCATTTATCGGAATGGGTATGGCTTTGCAGAGTGGTAGGACAGTGGCGATTGTTTGCACCTCTGGTTCGGCTGCCTATAATTTTGCCCCAGCGGTTGTAGAAGCGTATTTTCAAGAAATTCCATTATTGATTTTGACAGCTGATAGACCATCAGAGTGGATTCATCAATATGATGGTCAAACGATTTTCCAAAGAGAAATCTATGGAAAGCATGTCAAAAAAAGTTTTAACTTGCCGGTTGAATATGCTAACTCCGATGTTGTGTGGCAAATTGAACGAGAAATAAATGAGGCAATTAACTTGAGTCAAACAGAACCTAAAGGGCCGGTTCATGTCAATGTACCAATACGAGAGCCGTTTTATCCGAATGAAACAGAAAAGATAAACTACAGCAGTAATGTAAGGATTATTAATCTATTCAAACCCGAAAAGGTAGTTTCTAAGAATAGTTGGGATGAAATTTTTGAAATTTGGGAAAGTTCGGAAAAGAAACTGATTGCAGTAGGGCAGAATAATTTTAATTTGAGTAACATTCTTAGCAAAATTAGTACAGAATTTAACGTACCAGTCTTAGGGGATATTATTTCAAATCTGGACCGAAATACAGAGTTTATTTCTTCACATGATATTTTTTTATCATCAAAACCAAATTCTGACTTACAGCC
>JALOLV010000182.1 GCA_025455785.1 Spirosomataceae bacterium
TTTGATTTGCTAAATTCGGAATCGAAATCACCCGTTGTCTTGTTCAGAAAATATGAAAATATTTCAGAGAGCGATTTCCAACTATTTTCGGCAACCGACTGCGGTGGAGTTCTAATTGATGGATTTGGTGACGGAATAATGCTACAACCAAATTTGAAAGATTCATCAAGCATTGAGGCAATACAAATTGCAAATTCAACCTCATTCGGAATCCTACAAGCAGCCAGAACCCGGATGAGTAAAACAGAATATATAAGTTGTCCATCTTGCGGCCGCACACTTTTTGACTTGCAAGAAACTACTGCAATGATTCGTAAACGAACCGACCACTTAAAAGGAATCAAAATCGGAATTATGGGTTGTATTGTGAACGGCCCGGGCGAAATGGCAGATGCCGATTATGGTTATGTGGGAATCGGGAAAGACAAAATCGCACTTTATCGGGGGCAAAATGTCGTAAAAAAATCAGTTCACGCCGATAACGCAGTTGATGAGTTGATAAATTTAATCAAAGAAGATAATCGCTGGAACGAACCTGAATTGATAGAAGCAGAAATAGCGTGAATAAAACCAATCAATCATGAATAAATTTGTTGAGTACCTCAAAATTGCCCCTGTTTTTTCGTATTTTTTGCGTGTGTTCAAAAAAGACACCGAAGGTAAGTATCCAAGCAGTTTCAACCTCAAAATGATGCACGGTATTAACCGAATCTCCATCGTTATGTTCCTTATTTGCGTTATAGTAATGATTGTAAGGGCAATTTTGAGATAATTAGAGTTCAATGAATATCGAAGAGTTTAGAGAATATTGCATGGCTAAAAAAGGAGTAACTGAAGAGTTGCCTTTTGGTCCGGAAACATTGGTTTTTAAGGTAATGGGCAAAATCTTTGCACTCACGAGCCTCGACACCGAAGAATTTAGAATAAGTCTCAAAAACTCACCCGATAAAAATATTGAATTAAGGGCTGAATATGATTTTATCGTGGGTGGGTATCACCTCAATAAAACGCATTGGAACACCGTTTACATCAAATCGGGGGTAAAAGAAAAACTACTCCATGAATTGATTGACGATTCTTATGAAATTGTAGTTAGAAGTTTACCAAAGAAAACACAATCTGAGTTATAGCTTTCGGGGTGGAAATATTGCTACTACTTTTGCCAAAATTCTTTCATGATTGGCTCATCGGAGATTTTTCGTTCTCTGAAGACGAGTATTTTGAAGAAAAAAAACCAATTTCGGAAGGTATCAAACTCATCGAAGCCGAAGACTTTATCAACGCCTTTCATTACTTCAATCAATCAGTCGTCAATTTCCCAAAAAACGCATTTGCCTATTTCTACCGAGGACAATGTCATTTTCACTTTGAAAACATTGAAGCCGCCTTTGCTGATTTTGATAAAACTCTACGTTTAGATAGCACAATCGGCGAAGCATTCGTGATGAAAGGCAAATGTTTGTACCAATTAGAGGCCTACGAAGAAGCCTTGAAAGAGTACAGAAGAGCTTCGAGAAAACAACACGATAAAAATCCAGAATTATTAAGAATTATTGGCGAGTTAGAAATCAGAACGGGTAATTTTGAATCTGCGAGAAAAACACTTAAACTTGCAATTGAATTGGGCGATGAAATTGCCGAGCAATATTATCAAACAATCAATTTCAAAGAAAATTATAGTAATATTAAAGAATAGTGCGAAATGAAAACCGAAGAGTATCTTTTTGTTTATGGCACATTGCTAAGCGAATACGGCGATAAATCAACCCACGAATTGGTAGATAAATACGGCGAATTTATGGGGAAGGCTTCTATGGAAGGCAAACTTTACATGGTCGATTACTATCCGGGAGTAGTACCGTGCATGAATGGTGAGAAATATATCGTAAAAGGAGAATTATACAAAATCAAAGATTCGGAGGCACTCTTCAAGTTTTTAGACAGATACGAAGAGTACAATCCAGTTGACCCAGAGCATTCGGAGTACGTTCGTAAATTAGCAAAAGTAAAACTAAAAGGCAAAGAAGAGTTTTATGATGCTTGGGTTTACTACTTCAATCAACCAGTAGATGACTTAGAATTTTTGCCAAAAGGTGATTTTATGAACGAATACCACAAATAAAATTCAGAATTACTCAATGAATCTGCAAAATGAGTAATTCTGAATTGTAATATTACAACAGTGATTCAAATTTTTTCAAATCTAATTTAGCCAATTTGGCATTCTTTAAAGCCAATTCGGCAGCTTTCTTTGATTCTTTCGCATCTCCACTTTTGGCATGTAACCTCGCACTTTGATAATGAATTTCTGCCGCTTCTTTGGCCGATTTGGTCAATCCGGCTGCCTTTTTTAGCCAAGACATTGCCAGAATTTTGTAAGAAGTATCCTTAGCCAAATCGTTGAATAGACCAGTCCAAAAAGTTAATTCTCCTGCACCCGAATTATTCGCTTGAAAAATAGCGTTCAATTCATTAGCGGCACGAGTTGTATTGCCTTCACGGAGCAATGCTTTCGTCATTGAGAGGGTAGTAGAATTGTTAATTTCTCGTTTCGACCGACCCAGATTAGACAAATAGCCATTCAACTGGTTGATTTTCTGCGAGCTGTATTTGTTTCCACGACTACTAAACATCGAACTCATGATGATATTTTCGAGAAACATCACTTCATTTCCGTTTGACCATTTTTTTGCTGTTGTTACATTATTTATCCAATGTTGAAAAAAACCGTTATCAACATCCATGATTAATTTTTCGAGAATCAACCAACTTATACGGCCATTTATATCACTTTTATCAAATTTCTTAAAAATCTCGTTGCCAACTTGGATATTAATAGTGGTATCTTTGAAGAATCGGCATTGCATCGAATAATCAATCATAAAATCCATCTCTCGGTTTCCATTCTTAAATGAACTTGCCCAATTCTTTGATTGAGTTTTTGGATTTAATGCCTCTGCGGCCAATGCAATTACTTTGCTCGATGGCGTTCCTTCTCCGAGTTGAACATGGTGCAAAAAGTTTTCATCTCCATCAAAAAACAACATCATTGGTAGAGATGGAATAAAATATCTTCGTTTTTTATCAAAATACTCTCTAAACTCGGGTGAATTGACATCGACTTTGATACTGACAAAGTTTTTATTGAAAAAACTACCCATTGACGATTCATTAAATACTGGCATAAATGATTGGCACACGTGACAGGTTGGGGAGTAAATTTCAACAAAAAGTGGCATATTTGCAGTTTTAGCCGCTTTGAATGCCTCTTTAACGGTTAATTGCTGAAAATTAACACCTTGCGAAAAAGCGTTTAACGAAAAGAAAAAAAGCAGAATTATTTTTTTCATAGGAAGTTACCTGAACAATTTGTTTTATACTTGACAAAGAAAACCTTTTGAATGTTTGGAAATTATCTAATAAAATTATCCCATGAATTGAACTCATGGGATAATTAGAAAATTACTGCTGTTGGCTTTTTACTTCTTCTTCGATATGCTTCGTGATTTTTTTACCAGCCTCTTCAAGAATCAGAATAATTTTTGGGTCGCCAGTGGCATCTTTAATCATTTGGCTTAGGTTTCCGATAATATCCACTGCAAAGTGTTTCATTTCATCAACTGGCATTTCCTTGGTCCAAAGGTTAATTCCGAGTAAACCTTTATGATATTGGTCCCAAATATTGAGATTTATCGCCATGGTTTCGTTAATCCCTTCGTTCGGATTTTCGGTTGCGTCCCAAAAGATTTTCTCTGGAACCCTATTCTCGTCTAACTGTACGGTAAAATTAATTTCTGATTTTTTCATTTTTAAATACTTCCAAAAACGCGTTTTAAAATATCGGAGGTTCTCGCCAATGGGTTTTCCCGGATTCGAGCCTCCTCTTGTTCTACTAATACAAATAACCCATCAATTGCCTTTTGAGTTGCATATTGTTTCAAATCTGGATTAACTTTTTGTGTAAAAGGCAATTTATTATAGGTCGTAGCCAAATCGGTGTAATATTTTGTGGCTTGAGTTTTTTGTAAAGCCTTCTCCATAACTGGCGAAAATGCCGTTATTAATTGCTCAGTTGTTGTTCTTTTAAGGTAATTGGTTGCTGCATTTTTTTCACCTTTCAAGATACTCAAGGCATCGGTAAATGTCATGCTGAAAATAGCATTGATAAATATTGGTTTTGCTTCTTTAGCGGCATCTTCTGCACCACGGTTTAGTGCCAAAACAAATTTATCAACCTCTGCCCCCATACCAATCTTGCGAAGAGCCGTTTCGACTCGCTGTGCTTCGGGCGGAAAAAGAATTTTTATGAGATTATTTTTAAAATAACCATCAACTTTTGAGGCACTGTCGGCACCTTTATTAATACCAACTTGAAGAGCTTCTTTCAATCCAGCAACAATATCATCGTTGCTTAATCCACCTTTAGTTGTGGTTGCCTTAACAATATCCCCCAAAACTCTCCCAAATGGTTTCTGCTGTCCAGCACACGATTGAGTCATTAACAAGCCAGCTAAAGCGACTAATAAAAAAGATTTTTTCATAATTTATAATTCCATAACTCCAAGATGGAAAAAATTAAAGTGTGTTCGGTTCGTGTTTGGAGTTTCATATACACAAACAAAATTGGTAAAATTATTTGTCATACTAACGAATGACATCAGAAAATTGTATTTTTGTGAGAATATTTAACAATTCATTAAGAAACACCACAAAGATAAGCATGAAATTAGTATTAGCCGAAGTAATAACGATTGGTGATGAGATTTTGTATGGTCAAATTACCGATACCAATACACAGTGGATGGGTGTTGAATTGGGTAAATTAGGCATAAAAATTATTCAGAAAACATCAATTGGCGATAGCGAAAGTGAAATTTTAAGGATTTTATCAGAAGCTGAGTCTCGTGCCGATATAGTTTTGATTACGGGTGGATTAGGACCAACCAAAGATGATATTACAAAAAAAACGCTTTGTAAGTATTTTGATGATGAATTAGTTATAAATGAAGACGCTCTCGAATTCATAACTGATTTCTTTACAAAAAGGGGTAGAGAATTGACCGAAATCAATCGTTTACAGGCGGCAATTCCAAGCAGAAGTACTTATCTGGCCAATAAAACCGGTACAGCCCCCGGAATGTGGTTTGAACGCAACGGCAAAGTATTTGTTTCGATGCCGGGTGTTCCTCACGAAATGAAGTATTTGATGAATAATGAGGTGTTGCCTCGACTCAAGACATTTTTTAAGACACCTGTTCTTTATCATAAGGTCATTAGAACTATTGGTCTTGGAGAATCTTTTTTGGCCGAAAAAATCGCAGATTGGGAAGATAACTTACCCAAGAACATAAAATTAGCTTATCTCCCAAGTTTTGGACAAGTGCGTTTACGTTTGACAGGTTTTGGCGAGGATGAAAACATTTTAAGAGAACAAGTAGAGGCCGAATCGGCAAAGTTGATTCCTCAAATCAGCAAATATGTGTATAGCCAAGAAGACGAAGAACTTGAAAAGGCACTTGGGAAAACCCTCAAAGCTCAAGGATTTACCCTATCTACTGCCGAAAGTTGTACGGGTGGATACATTTCGCATTTAATAACCAAAATTCCGGGCAGTTCAGCATATTTTATGGGAAGTGTTGTTAGTTATTCAAACGAAGCCAAGATAAATGTTCTTGGAGTAAAACCCGAAACACTTGCCGAATTTGGGGCTGTAAGCGAAGAAACTGTAAAACAAATGGCCGAGGGAGTCAGAAAGGTGATGAAAACCGATTTTGGTATTGCGACAAGTGGCGTGGCTGGACCAGATGGAGGAACAATTGAAAAACCCGTAGGTACAATTTGGATTGCTTGTGCATCTGAGTCAAAAACAGTAGCTATGAAACTTACCCTGACACAACAAAGAGAAACAAATATCATTTATGGTAGTGTTGCGGCACTTAATCTATTGCGAAGAATGATAAACAAAGAAATTGAATAAAACATCAACAAACTATAAAGAATCATTGCGAATTGAAGTTAAAACGAATTAACTATGGCAAAAGTTGAGATATTAATGCCTCGGATGGGAGAAAGTATTTTTGAATGTACTGTCTTGAATTGGCTTAAAAAAGTAGGTGAAACTGTCGAGGTAGATGATATGATTTTGGAGGTTGCTACCGATAAAATTGATACAGAAATTGGGTCTTCACATGCTGGAACAATCACAGAAATTTTGGTAAAAGAAGGTGAAACCGCAGTAATCGGTAAACCAATCTGCATCATCGAAACCGAAGTTTCTGAAAGTAAATCAGAAGTAATTGATGTTCCTGATTCTGTTATTGAGGCAGCAGCTCAAGAGATTGAAGCCCAAGTTTCGTCAATAACGGTTGCTGCCACCATAGAATCGCCCAAAATTACCAATTCTAACAGATTTTACTCTCCGCTCGTTCAGAATATCGCCAAAGAAGAAGGAATTTCTCAATCAGAATTGGATACTATTCAAGGTACTGGCCAAGATAATAGAGTTACAAAAGACGATTTATTGGCCTATGTTAAAACCAAGGCTAATCCTATACAACTAACTGATATTAAGCCAACTACTCAGCCAGTGCCAGTATCAGTTGATGCTTTGGATGAAATCATTATAATGGATAGAATGCGTAAAATGATTGCTGACCGAATGGTCGATTCCAAACGCATTTCTCCTCATGTAACCTCATTTGTTGAAACCGACATGACTAATGCTTCACTGTGGAGAGAGCGAGTTAAAGGTCAATTCAAAAAAGAAACTGGCGAAAATATCACCTTCACCCCTATCCTTATTGAAGCAGTAGTGAAGGCCATCAAAGATTTCCCGATGATTAAT
>JALOLV010000183.1 GCA_025455785.1 Spirosomataceae bacterium
GGGGTTGGTCAAAGCTGCCGAAGCAGGTAAAGTAACTCCAGTTTACATTTTCGACACAACTAATTTTAAGAAAAACCACATTGGCCTCAATCGAACTGGTTATTTTAGAGCTAAATTTTTGCTTGAATCATTGGCAGACTTAAAGCAAAATCTTCAAAAAATTGGTTCCGATTTAGTAATTCGAGTGGGCGACCCCGTCGAGATACTCTACAAAATGGCGATGGATTTAAACGCATCTGCAATCTATGCCAGCAAAGAGGTTACGCAAGAAGAAACCGACGTGGAGGCCAATCTTTCTAAAAAACTAAAGCCTGCCAATATCGACCTCGAACTTATCTGGATTGCAACGCTCTACCATGCACGAGATTTGCCTTTTCAGATTAATTTTTTGCCCGATATATTTACGGAGTTTCGCAAGAAATTAGAAAGGTCTGCCAAAATCAGACGAACTTTCAAGACAGTCGAAAAACTACCTGCTGTTAGCGGAATCGATTTGGGCGAAATGCCAAATTATGCCGATTTAAGAATCGAAGAGCAAGTATTTGACTCTCGAAGTGTTCTGGATTTTGAAGGTGGCGAAACGGCTGGGCTGAAACGATTGAACGAATATTTATGGCAAAAAGACCTGCTCAAAAATTACAAAGAAACCCGAAACGGCTTGATTGGAGGCGATTATTCATCTAAATTTTCGGCTTGGTTGAGTTTGGGTTGCCTTTCGCCCCGAAAGATTTACGAAGAAGTAAAACGCTACGAAGCCGAAGTTACAGCAAATGACTCTACGTATTGGCTGATTTTTGAATTGATTTGGCGTGATTATTTCCATTTTGTGGCTCTTAAATACGGAACGAGGCTCTTTAAAGCAAGTGGAATCAGGATGGATATTACCAAAAAATGGAAACGAGATTATAACCTTTTCCGACTCTGGGCAAATGGCGAAACGGGTGTAGATTTTGTGGATGCCAATATGAAAGAGCTAAACGCCACGGGCTTTATGTCGAATCGTGGACGGCAGAATGTAGCAAGTTATTTGGCAAAAAATCTCGGAATCGACTGGACTTGGGGAGCGGTTTATTTTGAAAGTAAACTGATTGATTATGATGTTTGTAGCAATTGGGGAAATTGGAACTACATCGCGGGCGTAGGCAACGACCCTCGTGAAGACCGAATGTTTAACATCGAACGCCAAGCCTCAATGTATGACCCCAAAGGCGAATACGTGAAGCTGTGGATTGGATAAAATACACTAAGACATTCTTGACAAGTTGTCAAGAATGTCTTACCTTCGATAAAAAAAACTATGAAAACACTGACTGTCGGAGATTTAAAAGCAAATTTTTCGGATGTCCTAAAAGATGTTCAAAATGGCGAAGAGATTGCTATCGCCTTCGGAAAACGAAAAGAAATTGTTGCATTTTTAGTGCCTAAAAAAAGTGTCTCTGCCCCTAAACGAAAACTTGGTATTTGGTCTAAAAAAGCCTTTTTTGAATTAAAAGATGACTTTAAAATGACCGAAGAAGAGCTTTTTAGCAAATGAGATACTTGATAGATACCCATATTTTGCTGTGGACTTTAATGAATCCAGAGAAGTTATCACCCAAAGTCAGAGAATTATTGCAAAATCCAGAAAATGAAATTTTAGTGAGTTCTGTGAGTCTTTGGGAGGTTTCTATTAAATATCGTTTAGGTAAGATAGAACTCAACTTCGACCCGAAAGATTTACCTTTTGGCTGCCAAGAATTAGGCTTTAAGACATTGTCATTAGATACAACGGTTGCAAGTACTTATCATCTTCTAAAATCAGATTATCATAGAGACCCTTTTGATAGAATGCTTATTCGACAAGCGATAGTATTAGATATTCCACTCATTAGTAAAGACGATACTATCAAATTATACCAATCTGAAGGATTAAAAGTACTCTGGTAAATTTCACAATCCCAAATTTACCAAAACGGCTCCATTGTTTTTCACTGTAAATGCCGAATCATTCAAGACGATAGTCCGACCATCGGTTCCTAAATCCCAGAGATTTCCTCTCAAAAAAACATTCAAGCCTTTTGTGATTCCCGCCTCGGGCTTCGCACGGCCACCCATTGCGTGTTTGAGCCACGCTTGTTCGAGCGTAATTTGCCCAATATCTTTTACCAATTCTTTAGGGGTCTCAGAGCCAGAGTAACCACCCCAAGGCTTGCCCCAGTAGCCATTTCCGTTTGAATACGACGGTACAACCACAAACTTTGCTCCTTTTTGCTTCAATGTTTTATACGATGCCGAATACCACGCATCAGCACAGATTAAAACTCCCATTTTGCCGATTGGTGTATCAAAAACTGGGATTTCATCGGGCTTATTGGTGCATACAAAGGTAGATTCGTCGGCGGTCGGAAAAGATTTTTTTACTAATTGCTCATAAATCTGCCCATCGGGCCTGAAAACGGCAGTTATATTTGCTAAATCTCCATGATAGACTTTCAACCGTCCATTTTCAACCTTGGGGTTCGGCAATAAAATTGACCCAGCGACAACCGTAACTTTGTATTGTTGAGCCAATTCACCAAAAACCCTTTGATAAACAATCGCCATCTGCTCGGCTTTCATGGCAAATACCGAATATTGAATTTTATCTTTTACATCAGGAGTCAAAAAGTAAGCCTTAGCAAATCCAAAAACGTGGTTCGATACCATCGTGGTCATCGCATCCTGAATGTTCTTTTCTTCATAAATCGCTGTTTTTTCATTTGAGGCAACAAGCCAAGAACCAATGTATTCGGGCAAAACCACAACCGTTCGGTTAGGAATCAGCCATCCTTTTTGATGAGCTTGGTCGAAATAAAATTGTATTTTTTGCTGAAAACGCCCTTCGGTTGCATAATCGCCTACTTCCATAAATGGCTGAATACCAACAATATTGCCAGTAGCTGTAGAGTCAGAATAGTTTTCAAAACTATCAATTTTAAAAGATTGAGGTTTATCGAACCCTTTTCCGATATTTGACCAAATCCAATAGCCACTCAAGAGAGCGAGAAGTACATAAATAATTTTTTTCATAGATTCAGAACGAGGTTTTTTATTCATTCAGGAATGAAAATTACTCATAAAAACGTTATTGATTAGCAATAAGATTAAATTTGCTTTTTTGATACGCAGAAAACTTATAATCGTGAACGGATAACGTGGAACAACAACCTATACAAAACGACAAAAATACGATTCGAGTACCGATTGTAATGGGTATTTCGATTGCGGCAGGTATCCTGATTGGGGCAACTTTCTTTGGTGGAAGACGTAGTGGCGGCAGCGATGTGGCTCAGAACATGGCAAAATTTAAGGAGGTCATGAATCTGATTGATAAAAACTACGTCGATGAAGTGAAAACCGATTCTTTGGTTGATTATTCTATCGAAAAAATGATAGAAAAACTCGACCCACACACTTATTATTTTCCGGCCAAAGATGCAGATTTGGCTCGTTCGCAGCTACAAAGTGGTTTTGATGGGATTGGAGTTGAGTTCAATATTTTTAATGATACACTCTACGTAATCACGCCACTGGCGGGTGGGCCATCGGAAGCAGTCGGGATTCAGAGTGGAGACGCAATTGTAAAAGCCGATGGCACTCAACTTACGGGAGCTAAATTAGATAACAATCTGGTTTTTAGTAAGTTAAGAGGCGAAAGAGGCTCTGTGGTAAAACTCGAAATCAAACGCCGTGGATTCAAGAATCTTCTGAAATTTACGGTTAAGCGAGATAAAATTCCGTCGTATTCGATTGATGCGGCCTACTTGATGCCCGATAAAAAGACGGGGTATATCAAGATAAACCGTTTTACCGAAAGTACCTACGATGAGTTTAAAGAACACCTCGCAAACCTAAAGAAGCAAGGACTGACTCAGTTGATGATAGATTTGCGGGGGAATCCGGGTGGATACATGAATCGTGCGACGGATATTGTGGATGAATTGGTTGGGGGCGATGGCGTAATCGTTTATACTGATGGAAAAGACGACCGTAACGACCAAAAAACCAATGCCCAAAAAGATGGGATGTTTGAAAAAGGTGCAATCGTGGTCTTGGTAGATGAAGGTAGTGCATCGGCATCAGAGATTGTATCGGGAGCCTTGCAAGACTACGACCGAGCGATTATAGTGGGGCGTCGGACTTTCGGCAAGGGATTGGTGCAGCAGCCGTTTCAATTATCGGATGGTTCGGAGCTTCGACTGACGATTTCGAGGTATTATATTCCGAGTGGTAGAAGCATTCAGAAACCTTACGTAAAAGGCCATGGCGAAGAATATTCTCACGAATTATCAACTCGTGGCGGTGAATATTTCATTGCGGATAGTATCAAAAATAATCCCAAACTACGATTTAAAACCAAAGGCGGACGTACCGTTTATGGCGGTGGCGGAATCACGCCCGATGTGTTTGTGCCGAGAGATACCAGCTATATCTCGGGGTATCTGCTCGAATTATTCAACCGAAATATCATTCGTGAATATGCCCTCAACTACGCTACCCAAAATGGCAAAAGCATTGAAAAACAGCCTTTTGAGCAATTCTACAAAGATTTCATCGTAACTGAAACCATGCTAAATGATTTAAAAAATCTGGCTACTTCGGCTGGTATTAAATTCAATCAGGCAGATTTCAATCGTTCAAAAGCATTCATCCAAACCCAAACAAAAGCCTTGATTGCAAGGCAGATTTGGCAACGAAATGTAAAGAAGGGTTTGAATAACGAATTCTATCAGGTTATCTATTCTGAAGACCCGATGATAAAAGCCGGTATGGGGCAATTTGAGAGAGCAAAGAATATTCTAAAATAATAAACAAACCAAAATATCATCAACCTGCGAGGTCTTCGATACCTTGGAGGTTGATGATTAAAAATGTTTTGTTGTCATCAAGGATAGGGCTGTATTTCGATGTTTCCATTATCAAATCACTTTTGCTTTTACTGCTATCATTCTGACCTCTTGTGTTTAAAAAATTTCGCAATACAGCCAAAACAAGTTGAGTTATCAGCACTTGTTAAAAAGAAGCCAAACAATGGCTATTCGCCTACGAGACGTACTTCTCACTCTAATTTCTTAATAATCAAATGGTTTACTATCCGAATGGCACCCAAAAAGAGCCTTTACTTAAATCTATTACCATCAAACAAGAATCATTGTAATCAGACTCTTTTTTATAAGTTTTTCCTAAAACCCATTTTTAGGGAGGTTCTGAGTCGCCAGCACCATTCTATCCTTCTTGAAAATATCTTTTATGATTCTGACATCCTCAAAACCGTGATTTCGGAAAACTTCGACGGTAGATTCGCCCAGCGTTTCATTGATTTCGAGGGCCACTAAACCGCCTTTTTTTAAGCATTTTTGGGCAAATTTGGCAATGGCCACGTAAAAAATCAAAGGGTCGTTGTCTTCTACAAAAAGTGCTAAATGTGGCTCGTGTTCGAGTACATTTTTACGCATTTGTGCCGCTTCGGCTTTGGTAACGTACGGCGGATTGCTAACAATGAGGTCTAATTCGGTTTGGGATTTTCTATTTCTTGTTTCTTGTTTCTTGTTTCTATTATCTTCAATCAAATACTGCAAAATATCATGCTTCTCAAAGTTTACCTTTGCATGGTTTAGTGTTGCATTTTTTTGAGCTGTTTTGAGGGCATCGTCAGACACATCATAAGCCCAAACTTCGGCATTTGGTAATTCTTTGGCAAGTGTAACCGCAATACAACCCGAGCCAGTACCAATGTCCAAAACTTTTAAATTATTTTGCTTTGAAGGAATAGTTTTTAAGATATTCTCAATCAACTCCTCTGTTTCGGGGCGTGGAATAAGCACCGATGGATTCACCAAAAATGTCCTGCCAAAAAACGTAGTTTCGCCGATAATGTACTGAATTGGCTCGTTTGCATTGATTCGATTAAGTATTTTATCCCAAAAATCTTCTCCAAATAGAAGTTGCGGTACGTCTTTATCTGAAATAATATCGATTTTTCGGATTTTCAGGAAATGTTCCATCAACCAAAAGACAATTTCTCTTGCTTCTTGGGCATCGTACACCGAAATTTGGGAAACTAATTTATCGAATAACTCTTTGGCTTTCATGCGGCAAATATAAGCCACGATTAGCTGGTTTTATAGAATTTCTTGATTTTGAGGGCAAATACTGACAACAATATGGTTTCTGATGATAGTGTTTTTATGCAGCGAGCTTTAGAGCTTGCATCGCTGGGGCGAGGGTCGGTGAGCCCAAACCCGATGGTTGGCTGCGTGATTGTGCATAATGGCTTGATTGTGGGCGAGGGTTGGCACCAACGGTACGGCGAAGCCCACGCCGAAGTAAATGCCGTAAACTCAGTCAAAGACAAGTCAATCCTTTCAGAATCAACGGCTTATGTAACGCTCGAACCCTGCTCGCACTTCGGCAAAACCCCTCCTTGTGCCGATTTATTGATAAAACATCACCTCAAAAAAGTAGTCGTTTGTAATGATGACCCTTTTCCGTTGGTGGCTGGTAAAGGCATCAAAAAACTACGAGATGCAGGCATTGAGGTCGAAACTGGACTTTTGGCCGAAGAAGGCCGCAGGCTCAATCGGCGTTTTTTTACGATGGTCGAGAAGCAACGCCCCTACGTTATCTTAAAATGGGCCGAAACAGCCGACGGATTCATTGCCAAAGAGAATTTTGAAGCCGTCAGAATCAGCAATGATTTCTCGCAGATGTATTCGCATAAATGGCGGAGCGAAGAAGATGCCATCATGGTTGGTACAAATACAGCTCATTTTGATAATCCGAGCCTTACT
>JALOLV010000521.1 GCA_025455785.1 Spirosomataceae bacterium
GGAATCCACCACATTGCGTTTGAAGTAGATGATATTTTGAGCGAAATGCAACGACTCGAAGCCGAAGGGTTTACACTACTCAACAAAGAACCCAAACGTGGAGCCGACAATAAATTAGTTTGTTTTTTGCACCCAAAAGGTACAAATGGGGTTTTGATAGAGTTGTGCCAAGAAATACGTTGATAGAGAAAAAAAGTTATATTTACATAAAATTCGATTTGAATGACACAAATATTGTTGAATGTATCTGATGATTCAAAGCTCAAGGATTTAGAAAAAATTCTTGCCGAATTAGACTATGTTACAATAGAAAAAAACGCTAAAAAGCAACCTAAAAAAAAGGCTTCTTTTTTAGATGCAGCAGGTGTATGGAAAAACCGTTCGGTTTCTGCTGACGAAATTCGTAATAAGGCTTGGAATTGAAATGGTTCTATTAGACACAAATATAATAATTGAGGTTTATAAGAATAACCGTTTGATTATCAACGAGATAGAGAGAATCGGAGAAGAGAATATTTGTATTAGTGTCATAACTGCTGGCGAATTATTATACGGAGCCTTGAATAGGCAAGAGCTAAGTTTCATTCGTAAAAATCTCAAAACTATTACCAATATTAAGATTGATGGCATAATCTGTGATAAATTCATCGAGATTATGGATGCGTATTCGTTAAGCCATAATCTAAAAATTCCTGATGGATTAATTGCCGCAACTGCACTCGTATATGATATTCCGATATACACCCTGAATCTCAAAGATTTCAAACCTATTAAAGGCATTCAGCTTCATCAAACTTTAACTTAGATAATAATCCCAAAAGTGATTCATGGTTATTTTGATTTGACTTAAACATGATTTGGTTGTACTTTTGAAAGAAAATAGTTGTCAAGACAACAAAACTAATCAATTGGCTATGAATCAACCCCTTTGGCGGCCTTCTGAACAATATATTAAAGATAGCAATCTCAAAAAATACG
Source organism: Spirosomataceae bacterium (assembly GCA_025455785.1). Taxonomy (GTDB): domain Bacteria; phylum Bacteroidota; class Bacteroidia; order Cytophagales; family Spirosomataceae; genus JALOLV01. The sequence goes on from JALOLV010000521.1 coordinate 979, forward strand.
AAAACTGGCTTTTGCAGCATAAAGGTCTTAGTTTTGAAAGTTACCATCAAATTTGGCAATGGTCTGTCAACAATATCGAAGATTTTTGGGAGAGCCTCTGGCAATTTTTTGAGATAAAAAGCTATTCACCTTACAAAACTGTTCTACAAAAAGGCAATGAAATGCTCGAATCTCGCTGGTTTACGGGTCCAACTCTCAACTACGCCGAACACGTATTCAGAAATAAATCTACTGAATACCCTGCTATAATTTTTAAATCAGAAGTCGAAGAAACCAAAGAGATTTCGTGGGATGACGATTCAGCAGTACTTGATTGAAAAAGGAGTCCAAAAAGGCGATAGAATTGTAGGGTATTTATCAAATACCCCCGAAACCATTGCTATTTTTTTAGCGGCAAACTCGCTCGGTGCAATTTGGTCTTGCTGCTCGCCAGATTTTGGAGTAGATAGCATCATAGACCGTTTTCAGCAGATTGAGCCTAAGGTTCTTTTTGCATACAACGGCTACCATTACGGTGGAAAGTACTTCGATAAAAGCCAAGTAGTCAGCGACTTATCCACAAAATTGACTTCGTTACAAGATATCGTTATAATCGGAGAATCGAAATGGAATGAGATTATAGCTCAGCCCTCGAAAAGCGAACTTACATTTACACCAGTCGAATTCAGCCATCCAATTTGGGTTCTATATTCTTCGGGTACGACGGGCAAACCCAAAGCCATCACACACAGCACTGGCGGAAACCTGATAGAACACCTAAAAGCCTTGGTGATTCACCAAAACGTAAGTGCTGGCGAGCGGTTCTTTTGGTACACCACAACGGGCTGGATGATGTGGAACTACGCCCTGAGTTCGCTACTCTGTGGAGCAACTCTCTGTATTTATGATGGCTCACCGGGGTATCCAAACATGAATGTATTGTGGGATTTTGCCCGACAAAATCAAATCAATCATTTTGGTGGTGGGGCAGCATTTTATATTAGCTGCATGAAATCCTCCCTTCTCCAGTTGGAGAAGGGGCTGGGGGATGAGTTCAAAGGACTTAAATTCAAAACCATCGGCTCGACAGGCTCGCCACTACCACCAGAGGCTTTTAAATGGATTTATGAAAAAGTAAGTAAAGATGTCCAGTTGATTTCACTCAGTGGGGGCACCGATGTCTGCAGTGCGTTTATCAGTGGCTCGCCTTATTTGCCAGTTTACGAGGGCGAAATGCAGTGCTTTACGCTTGGCTCGGCCATCGAAGCGTGGAATGACGAAGGCAAACCAGTAGAGAATGAAGTTGGCGAATTAATCATCACCCAACCGATGCCCTCAATGCCGATTTTCTTTTGGAATGATGCTGATAATCAGCGATATAGAAGTAGTTATTTTGTAAAATATCCCAAAGTCTGGTGTCATGGAGATTGGATAAAAGTTACCGAAAACAAAGGCGTAATCATCTTCGGACGCTCGGATGCGACCCTCAATCGTGACGGTGTCAGAATCGGAACTGCCGAAATCTACAATGCGGTCGAATCGTTGCCATTTATCAAAGACAGCGTGGTAGTTTGTGTCGAAAAATCGGATGGTTCGTCTTCGATGCCACTTTTTGTTGTTTTGAACGAAGGAGAATCGCTCGATGATGAAAAAATATCGGCAATCAAGAAAATCCTTCGTACACAATATAGCCCACGGCACGTGCCAGATGCTATTTATGAGGTATCGGATATTCCGTACACGATTAGCGGTAAAAAGATGGAAATGCCAATAAAAAAGATTTTGATGGGGACTCCGCTCGAAAAAGCCGTTTCGCTCGATACAATGCGAAATCCGACCTCAATCCAATGGTTTGTAGATTATAGCGTAAAAAATGACTGAAAAAAACGC
>JALOLV010000522.1 GCA_025455785.1 Spirosomataceae bacterium
AATGTGTTTTTCGGAGGTAAATCTTGGTGCAAATATTGATTTGACAATTCTCGAAGAATCCGATTTTGTGAAGGTTCTTCTCAATGAAAACATCGGATTAGTACTACAAGCCGATTCCGAAATTGAGCAGTCATTTGCTAATAGCGGTATTGAGTTATATAAAATTGGAGAAATTGCCGAAGGGAATACCCTCATTATCAAGAATAATTCAGACAAGATTGAACTGAATATCAGCGATTTAAGAGATACGTGGTTCAAAACTTCTTATTTGCTCGACCGCAAACAATCCAAAAACGGAATGGCAGAAGAACGTTTTGCCAATTACAAAAATCAGCCATTGGTTTACAATTTCCCTACACATTTTACGGGTAAATTGCCACTCCCAAAGCGGCAATTATCCGAGAAAAAGGCAGTAATTCGGAGCGTGAAATGGCAAATGCCATGTATTTGGCAGGTTTTGATGTAAAAGACGTTCACATGACCGACCTCATCAGCGGTCGTGAGACCCTCGAAGACATTCAGTTTATTGGTGCTGTGGGTGGTTTCTCAAATTCTGACGTTTTGGGTTCGGCAAAAGGTTGGGCTGGGGCATTTCTCTACAACGAAAAAGCAAATACGGCTATCCGTAATTTCTTCAAACGAGAAGACACACTTTCGGTAGGTATCTGTAATGGCTGCCAGTTGTTTATGGAGTTGGAATTGATTAACCCCGACCACGAGATTCACGGAAAAATGCAACACAATGTGTCGCACAAGCACGAAAGTATTTTTACGTCGGTTGCTCTCGACATTGGCAGGTGCTACGCTTGGGGTTTGGGTATCGCATGGCGAAGGTAAATTTAGCCTGCCATATACCGAAGACCGTTATAACGTTGTCGCAAAATACGGTTATGCCGAATACCCTGCCAATCCGAATGGGTCAGATTATAATATTGCGATGATGTGCGACAGTACAGGTCGCCACTTGGTGATGATGCCGCACATCGAGCGTTCGACTTTTGCATGGAACTGGGCCTATTATCCAAAAGACAGAAGGCCTTTGTCAATGCCAGAAAATGGATTGAGGCGAAGAAAAATTAGCCAAACAATAATCTATAATTTCACCCTTTCGGGGTTTTGGATGATAACTATATTTAGCTATAATATTTTCACCCCTTCGGGGTTGTAGATGGATTTGTGATTATATTTAGGAGATAATCCCGAAGGGATGTAATGATTATAAAATAATTTCAAACATACATTTAGAACCCAGAATGGGTGAAATATACATCCAGATTATTAAAGACACATCCAAAGCATGGCTGGCACATTTTCACAAATCTACATACAATACGTATTTGCAGTAAAAGGCAGAGAAAATCTACTTCATAAACCGTGGAGAGAAGAAATCTTCAAATACATTGCTGGAATTATAAGAGAAAAGAATCAAAAATCTATCATCGTAAATGGTGTTGCTGACCATGTTCATGTTTTTGTTGGATTAAAACCTTCGATGAATATCTCTGATTTAATACGTGACATCAAAAATAATTCTTCTAAATTCATCAACGAACAGAAGTTTCTGAGAGGCAAGTTTTCTTGGCAAGAAGGATACGGAGCTTTTTCGTATTCTCATTCACAGATTGATAATGTTTATAGGTACATTCTCAGACAGGAGGAACACCACCAACAAAAAACATTTAAAGAAGAATACTTGGATTTTCTTCAAAAATTTCAAGTCGAATATGACGAAAAATATCTTTTTGAATGGCTGGATTGATACACTCTTTATTTAGTGGGTGTGTATTACCCGCCTTCCCACCCTTCAAAACCACATCCATCGCAGGAGTAAAATTGACATCTACCAATATCAGAAACCACATATTTAAACCCTATAAAAATGATTGATAAACTGGCTTGGATAGAAATAAAAAACAACACGATTCTTCTGACAAAAAGCTACGGGAAAGACAAATATTATATTCCGGGTGGCAAAAGAGAAATTGGCGAAACCGACGAGCAAGCATTAATCCGAGAGATTAGAGAAGAACTCAGCGTAAATATTGACAAAAACACACTGAAATTCATAGGTATTTTTGAGGCTCAGGCACACGGGCAACCAGAAGGTATTTTTGTAAGAATGACTTGTTATTCGGGAGATTATTCGGGAGACCTAAATGCAAGTTCAGAAATAGAAGCAATTAGGTGGTTTAAATATGCCGAGAAAGACGAAGTTGTTTGGGTGGATAAATTGATTTTTGACCATTTGAAACAGATTGGATTATTGGATTAGATTTTACGATTTAATAGAGTAAGTAATAACAAAATTGACGCAAACGCTTTTGGGCTTAAAATCATCAGAAAACAAATATTGAATTTTGATGAAAAGCGTGTACACCTATGATTCTATTGATTCCAGATTTCTGTCTAAAAAGTAGATTGAAATAGATTAACTATTCTATATTTACTACATTAATACGAAACGCCCCGTAGTTTTATATGAAAATCAGATTTTTATTTCTATTCACTTTTATTGGCTGGCTCAACATATCAACAGTTAAAGCCCAATCAAAACCAAATATTATTATCTTTTTGGTTGATGATATGGGATTGATGGATTC
>JALOLV010000184.1 GCA_025455785.1 Spirosomataceae bacterium
AACAAGAATGGCACTTTCCTTTGTCAAGCCTTGGCCGTTGGTATAATGAATTTGATAAGAAATGGGAAGAGGGCAAAGTTGAGCATTTTGTAGGTGTGGTAAATGATATTTTGTGGGTAGATATAGCAAGTGGTACAATCATTGGTTTAGATATAGAAACAGGCGAATTAAAGCACCTATTTACTGAACCTAATAAAATAATAGGTACAGCCACAAAACCACATCAACAGTCTCCTCATTTTTGGTTAAATTATGATGAAAAGCGGAATATATTATTTGGTTTTCATTACGATGTTTTTGGCGAAATCAACTTAAACGAGTCAGAGCCAACGCTTACTTTCTACATTTTGGAGGATTGTACCAAATATCAAGCCTTTTGTCCAAATTTAGAAAGGTATTGCTATGATGCCAACTATTTCTACTATTTAGATGCTTTTAACGGTAAAATTGGAGTAATCAACAGAAATACAAAAAACTTAGATTGGGTATATACTTTTTCCGAAGGCTCAACAATGGGTATTTTGATGAAGATAGAAGTTTCAGAAAACCATTTATTTGTTTTAGATAGTGGTGGTACGCTTCACATTTTTGAGAGAGAAGAAGTAGCATAAAAAAACAAAATTTAGTTCTTTGACACATTGGCTTTTTTCAAGAAATAAACACAAGATACTTTAGAAAAATCCTATCTAAAACTTGTGGCACTTATGGGTACGGTGGCCCAGACGAAGATTGCCCCGTTTGCAACAATGCCTACTGGCCGTGCTTGGTTTATAAAAAAGCCACTACCATAGACCGTGAGGCAGCCCTCAATAAACTTTGTACCCTAAACCCAACCAATAAAGATGCCATCTGCCAAGAATTATATGGTTATGAAGTAGCTGAAATTAATGCTTGGTAATGTATCAAATTTGGTCATGGAATAATAATTAATAAATTAGCCCCAAAAAGCGATAAAAAATAAGAAATAGAAAAACAACGTATCTAAGAAGTTTCAATTAAACACACATCGAAAAATATTAAGAGTAGTTGTATCAGAATTGGTCATGAGCCAATTTGCTGCCAAACTTGTGGATGCAAAGCTGTAAAGAATGGTTTTTCGGGTAAAACTCAGAGATACAAATGCCCTAAATGCAAGAAAAGATTTTTACAAAACTATCGTTATAGAGCTTATCAGAATCATATCAATCATAATATCATCGCTTTAATAAAAGAAGGATGCGGTATTCGTTCTATTAGTCGGTTGCTTCGTATCTCAACCACTACAGTACTTTCAAGAATCAGAAAAATAGCCAATAAAATCAAACAACCTGCGATTGCTTATCATCAAACCTTTGAAATAGATGAACTCCGAACCTATATCAAGAAAAAGTTAAATCCAGTTTGGGTAGTTGTGGCAGTAGAGAGAACAAGCCGTCAGGTAGTCAGTTTTCATGTTGGTCGTCGAACGAATCGAACACTAAGCGTTGTCATTCAGAGCCTCATGTATGCCCAAGCCAATCAGATATTTACCGATAAACTCAGAAACTATCAATATATCATACAACCAAGTATTCACCAGACTCAACGGTTTGGAACTAATCATGTAGAACGTCAAAATTTAAACCTAAGAACACACCTCAAACGCTTGAACCGACGAACAATTTGTTACAGTAAAAGTACAACAATTTTATCGGCAATAGTTAGGATTTATTTATGGGGCTAATTTCCCCAACGTCAAACTGTATAAACACCATGCAAAAGATTATCCACTCATTGATTTTTGTCTTATTTACATTTGTTGTAAGTTTTGCCAACGAAATACAACCGTTGGTATTATCAACAGGCGAGGTGATTCAACCCCGACACGATGGCAAGCACTATTTTATCACCAATCATTTTGTGGTGGCTCAACCCTCAAAAAATGAAATAGATGGTGCCATATCAGATGCCCAAGCACAAGGAAGAATCATCAATCTCACATCATCGGGTTTGGATATACCCCAAGCCCTCAAAGAGGTTTCATCATTGCCCGTTACTTTCCGTAATCGGATTGATGGCTGGAACTACGACATCACGGTTTTTGCCATGACGTTTACCCCGCAGGGTTCAAAGCTCAAAATTGGTTGTAAATTCACATTACCCAATGGCACAAGTCTATATTTCGGAGCAAACGACATTGCCGCTTCGGGGAAAAATGGTTTTGTAGGCGAATTACCGATTCTTACATCTACGCTTACTGATGCTAAAGCCAACGAAATTGACGACCCAAATAACATTTTAGGAGGAGAAACCAACTTTTTTGAGTTTTCAGTACCGAATTTCAACGACAAACTAAGCATGGGTCTTGACAAAGACACCAAACTACATTTTGAATGTGGAACTTTCAAGAAGTTTACCCTTTCGGGCTTCGTGAAGTCTTATGAAGTGGTAGAGAGAGAATCAACCGATGGCACATCTTTAGCTGATGGCAAACCCTTGATGTTGTTTTTCGGCACAAAGGACGTTTATGATTGGCAGGATATTTACCTCGAAGCCCAAGTATCAAGGGCATTTCATGAAAGCCGAATCCCTGATTTGGGCTTTCAATTTGCTTCAAACAATAAAGCCATCATTGATTTTAGTAAGGTTCAGAACCCAAACAGCCTTCCAAGTTGTGTCAATTCGGATGGTTGGCAAGGCGTGTATTTCCCAACTTTTCAGGTTCGCTTACCAAAGTTTTTCAAATTACGCTCGGGTGTCAGTTTAGCTACACGAACGGGCAAAAACCTGTTTATTGATAGAACGGGCTTAGTTGGCAACATGACAGCCGAGAAAGTCTATGACCTGCCCGAAGGTTATACGGATGAGGTAAACAATTTTGATATGTCGTTAGATTTCTTGACTGCTTCATTTGTTTGTAACCAAACGCCACAGGTTTCGATGATTGGGCGAATCCAACTCGGAAAGTGTGGGAATATAAAAACAGCTAAACTTCTTTACTACAACTTCTTGTATGATAAAGTACGCAATGCTTACAGTTTCATGGTAAAAGATTCTGAAACAGGCATTTATAACACTAATAAGATTTCCCTTTCGAGCGGTTCGAGTATCACGTTTGGAATTGCTGGCGAGAACCTTGTCTTAAATACCAAACTCTCCAAAACACCGATTATCAGTACAACAGCCTATAAAAATGCGGTTTGTAGCGGATATTCAACAGCATTTAGTATCAGTAATTGCGAAACAGGGATGTTCAAATGGAATACCGCCAGCGGAAATACCAACGTATCACCACTGACCATCACACCAACCATCACAGCTAATCAAGAAACCATCACTTATCAAGCCAACTGTTTTGACGAATACTGCATCAACGAAAATTCTAATGCAATTCCCATAACGGTTTATAAGAACTTACCCGCTTTAACACTTACAAGCAATAAAGGCGTAGAATCTCCGATGTGTTCGTATGAAACAGCCGAGTTGCAAGTGTCAGGCGATTGCCCAGGAGTTCTACAATGGATAACACCAGAAAATATCACCTTTCAAGATGACGATGTTCGTACTAAATCGGTTAATTATCCATCACTTGCTGCCCTTACTCGACAACATTATGAAGTGACTTGTAATTTAAGCGGCTGTATAAATACCGATAAACCAACAATCGATATTCAAATTAAAAAAGCCTTACAAAACCCCAATCTGACAACCAACCAACCAGACAATAAGGTTTGTACGGGTCAGAGCATTGAAATTACAGGAAGTTGTTCAAATAGTGCCGATACATTTACTTGGACAGAAGGCTTGGCAAGCACAGACCCTAATCCATATATTTTAACCACCGACATCACAAAACCACAAAATAAAGAATATCTATACAAAGCTAAGTGTATGAACGATGGTTGTGAAGCCGAAAGTAAAATCATTGTAAATGAATATGCCACTCAGAAACCTAACCTTTATGTAGTCCGAAACCCAATTGAAATAGGCGGGTATACCGAAATATTAGCTTTTGGATGTACACGAGATAGTTATGTCTGGAGCAATGGTAAAAATGGTGTTTGGGATGGTGTAAATGGCTCAATAATGAGAGAACATATCAGTGAAGATAAATCATTTACAGTATATTGTGTAATGAATGGTTGTGCATCTATGCCAACTGACCCCGTGACAATTCGTGTTCTGCCATGCGAAGAAGCGTATCCTGCCCCCAAACTGGTTGGGAGCGTTGATGGTTTAAATGAAGTGCTACCCAATAGTTCTGTTAGACTATATGCAACGGGTTGTTCGAACGCTTATGAATGGAGTAACGGTGTAGTCTCGGCTAATAATGATGGAGAAAGTACAATTATCACAGTAAACCCCTTCGAAACTACTGAATATAAAGTCAGGTGTAAAAAAGATGACAATTGCTACTCTATCTGGAAGTCTGGAGTTACAATCACAGTGAAGTCCTGTGAAGAAGGCGTCTCGGCTCCCAGTTATATCGGAAGTAACCAAAATGATATTTTACCTTTTACCCGGTACAACAGTTCAGTTATTTGCAATGGGTTGTTCAAATACCTATGAATGGAGCCATGGTGTAACCTCAATAAACAATGATGGAACAAGTAGTATCATCACCGTAACGCCAAACGAAACAACAACTTATAAAGTTAGGTGTAAGATTGATGATGGTTGTAAATCAAGCTGGACAGCAGAATTCAAAATAAGGGTAAATAATTCAAATCCATGCAATAAACCACTCGCAGCCCCGATAGTTAGTAGTGACAAAGTTGTACTTAAATCGGATGACGATATCGCAACATTAACAGCATTTAACTGCAGTGGTACCATTACTTGGAATAATGGTAGTGTAGGTAGTAAAATAACGGTTTCAGTAGCAGAAAAGTACACGGCTACTTGTACTATAGATGATTGTATAAGTGAAAAAAGTAATGAAATAACCATCATAAGAGAGGGATGTATTACCCCAAGGGCACCAGTGATTAGTGCAGAAAAAACGATTTTAAAGGAAAACGAATCAACAAAACTTACTGCTATGGGCTGCGATGGTATCGTTTCTTGGAGTAATGGTAATAAAGGTTTTCAAATAGTGGTTGCTACAAGAGGTAAATATACAGCCAAATGCACAGCCGGTGGGTGTATCAGTAATATAAGCAATGAAATAGAAATAACCTCAGAAAATTGTACCCCTCCATCATCACCGACTATTTCTATTTCAAAATCAATCATCACTCAAGGTGAGAAAGTAACAATAAATGGAACTTGTGCAAGTGGAACATTGGAGTGGAAAAATCCTTTAAATTTTACTGGTGGAGACTCTTACCCTAATTCAAGTACAACTTACGAGGCAGTATGTACTGCGAGTTCGGGTTGTAGTAGCGACAAATCCAGTAAAACTGTTACTGTTAGCATTATTGTAGATGTTGTAAAATACAGGAAGCCAGTAATTACTGTTTCTGAAAATTCGATTATAAAAGGACAAATAGTTAAAGTAACAGCTACCTGTGAAATAGGAAGTAGGGTTTCATGGACTGAGCCAGTTGGTTTTGGTGGTGGAGACCACAAGCCCGATGCTACTACTATTTACAAAGCAAAATGCGTGAAGCCGTATCCAATTCCTGAAAATGCCCTTGAAGATAGCGATGAAAGCAGTAGAGAGGTGAAAGTTGTATGTCCAATTATTACGACACCTATACTTAGCTCAGATAAAACAGAAGTTACTGCCGATGAAAAAGCAACCATTACTGCCTCGGGGTGTGTTGGTGGTGTAATTCAATGGAGAGATGGGTCAATAGGTGATCAAAAAATTGTTGGCATTGGAGAATATAGTGCTTTATGCAAGATTAACGATTGTTATGGTAAAGAGTCGAATATTATTAAAATAAAAATTAGGTGCGAAAAACCTAATTCTCCTGTTATTTCTGCGACGAAGTTGGTTACATACAATGATGAAAAAGTTGTAATTACTGCAACCAGTTGCTCTGGAACAACCTTGTGGAATGATTCGAGCTATGGGAGTAAAATAGAGGTCAGTAATGGGACATATTTTGCTACCTGTGTGGAAAATAACTGTAAAAGTGATTTTTCGAATGAAATAACTATTACCAATAAAAAATATTTTACTTATACAGTTACTGTTAAAATAAAAAAGATATTTCTTTCTGATTTTGAAGAAACCATTACATTTTATTCTAAAGAAACATTAAAAAATGGAATAAATTTCTATGATGATATAGACTGTACGCGTTTTCTAAGATTCTTTAAATGGTTTGGAGACTGGCTGTATAGTGATTATGGGACCTTTACTCATGGAGGGATAAATTATTCTATCAATGTAAAGACAGGTTATGTATTTATAAGTACGCCACGATAATATATTATGCGAATAAGGGGTTAAAAATTCATCCAAATACAAAGAGCCGTCGCTATTTTGTCATAAACATGAGTAATAAGCCCTTTGGTTGAACGAACTTTAGATGCGATTTGAATATTTGTTACTTGCTGTAACCAATTAAAAAAAGATTCTATGGGTTGTCTAATTGATGAAACAGCCGTTGAAAATAAGTCATTAAAAGCTTAGTCAAACTGTTTAAGAACTCTTGGCATACCTTTTTTATCTTTAATTGGTGTGATTATTTGAGAGTTATGCTCGTTTATTAATTTTTGATTGAGGTTTTCATCAACATATGCTTTATCGGCGATGATATTTCGGTCCTGAATACTGAGTAATATTGGTCTTAGGGCTGTCAAATCATGAGTGGATGCTTGCGTAATTCCTATATATTCGGGTAATGGTAATGTATTTTCTCCACGTTTTGCCACTAAATGTAGTTTGACACCGAAATAGTGTAGGTTTTTAGTTGAAAAATACCCTTTGTCTGTCATTTCCAAAGCGACTTTTGCTTTTCGTTTATGAGAACAAGTGATAATGGACATTGAATCGGTCAAAACTATAGGAGTTTCTGTGTCAACTTTATCTAAATCATCAAGTAAACAACCAACTAAACTTGGAAAAATACTTGAAATACGATTTAATCGAGTTACAAATGTTTCGTAACTCGGTAAAGTTGGAAACCAATCTTTCCATTGTTCAAAAATATATTTGTGCATAGAGCGGTCCGCCGCCCATATCTTTGAAGTTCATTGAAATTGTTGGAAAAAGTACAATTTTTGAGGTAGCTTTTGACAGGGGAGAACAGCAGCCCGAGTCTCGCCGCTAATAGGTCTTATTGTAGATGATATTGTACCGCTGGTCTATCTGTTCACCCTGTTTTTCTCTGTAAGTTGAATAGTACCTAGGGATGTATTTTTATATTACAATCCTGCATTTATGTGCAAAATTTGAGAAAAACCGTCAGGCAAGAAAAATACTTTAAACATTCTTGATAATGAACAAACAGAACCAAAACTCATCAACTTTGTTACGCTATTGCGTGGGTATTGATGGGGGCCGCCCGTGCGGTAAGTAAAGACACCTTACAAGTATGCGTTTCAGTAATTGACACCAGTGGTAAAATCACAATCAAAGGTAGCGGTAAAATTGGCAATAAAGTAACGGCTTTTGATAGTTTTTTGACTTGGGTAAGCAAGTATTGCAAAGATAAATCTCTGCCTGTTCGATACGTGATGGAATCCACAGGAGTCTATCACGAGCAATTAGCCTGATATCTTTTTCAGAAAGATTTAGCAGTTTTGTGTGGTTTTACCAAACAAAGCCAAACACTATCTAAAAAGCATTTGTAATAAATCTAAGAACGATACCATTGACGCTCGTGGACTATCTCAAATGGGGCTATAGTAAAACTTAAAACTTTGGGAGCCGCTTTTCCTCTGCAAAGTCAATGAATAGTTTATCGCCTGCTCTGTAGTGCATTCGCATATGCACTTTTTGAGAGGACTTCCCATTGCCTAAAATAATAACAAGAACGAGAGTAATTGACAGCATTTTGTGTGGTCAAACAATAACGCTCCCATAACATTAGCTTGGTCACTCCTACTTTTTGAAGTTCTTTAATATAAGTCGGAAATAAGGTAGATAACTCTTCAAAGGTCGTCGGTGTGTCTCGACGATTAATAAGCTCCCATAATGATTCTTCACTCCATTCCAACAACACACTTAGGTCTTCGCCTATCGTTGATTTTAAATACCCAACATAGTTATCTATTGTATGGCGAGAACTCTTAACTCTTTTGCTATTGAGCGTTTGCTACGACCTCTGGTATAATACTTTATAAATTTTTATAACTGTTTCATACTGATGCGATGGTTTGCCATGTTTGGTAAGTTTTGGTTTACTTACAAACATTGTTTACATCGCTTTTGGGTCCATTTCAGGTGGTGCTGTTTCCCTACATTTGGTGGTTCTATTTAACTACAATATATAGTGTAAACTTATTTCAGGACAAGGTCCTTATTTATTGATGATTCTTTGTTTATAAAAGTGATATAGTTTAGGTACAATCTAAAGTTAGGCTTTACACTTTTCTTACCAGTTTAAATTTTGCACCCCTCCGTATCAAGAAGACCAACAGAGGCAGAATAATCCCTAAAATGAGTATAACTGCCAGATAAATATTAAGATTACTCGTCTTAGTTGAATCACCTACTAAAACTACTCCACTCCAATAATATGGGAATCTATAACCAGATTTATTTAGGTAATCTTTTTGAGCCATTTGTAAGGCAATATCTTTTTCATACCCATCTTTAAGGTATTTATAGAAACTTTCGGTTAGTTGGTAAGTAGATTGATTATTTACACTCCATAAAGTTGAAACTGTAGAAGGTACACCCAAATAAGCAAAGCCACGAGCAAAACTCATAATTCCTTCGCCAGTTGCATTACTGCCAAGATTAGTTTCGCAGGCAGAAAGAACTACCAATTCGGCTTTTAGTTTTTCTAACTGATACAGCTCACTCATATTGAGAGCATCATCATAAAAATAAATTCTTGATTTATCACTTACGGTATCGGCCTTTCCGTGGGTAAATAATTGTATAATTTTATAGTCAGAAGCATTCTGAATAAAATTTTGTTTCGTGGCTTGTTTTTCTAAAAATACTTTTCCCGAGAAATACTTATCTTCGATACTATTCAACACTTGGTCTGAGCCAGATAAGGTATTGAGATTAAGCGATTTATTGTAATGAATTGGTGAAAATCCAAGCATGTTTTTGTTGAACGATATTTGTGTCTCTTTTTCTCTGAATACGATATTAGCAGAGTAGGAATAACTGAACGCATAATCTTCGACTAAAAACTTAGGACTTGAAGCGTTGGAGACCAACGCACTGAAAGGTAAAAAATAATTATCCTGCGAAATAATTACTCTACCCAAAGGAATTTTGAGTGGAGCAAAAACCAGTTGGTAAAGTTGATTACTTATACCATAAAACTTTTTTAATTGTGCTGAAGTATGGGGTGGTTTTTGTGATGTAAGTAATAGAAATTGTTTACTCAAAACCTGATATTTATGTAAATCTATTTTAATCATTCGAGTATCTTTTGCCGTAACTAAAAAGGCATACACCGCTTTTTCCCCAATAAAATATTCGATAAATGATTGATTATTAACCCATAACGCTGATTGAAGCGTCGGTAATGAAATGTATTTATTTTCATATTTTAATTGATAATACTCCCTATTTGTTTTTTCTAATGATTGAATAAAGGTGTTATACTCTTCCTTAACGCTAAATAGTTGTTGGTAAATTTTAGTATAATTTTTATCCGTTTCGGGTTTATTTTCGAGTTTAGCTTGGAGTCCAATAATTTTATAACGGAGGTTTTGTTCTTGGCTTTGTTTATCAACCGAAAGAATTTTCTTAGCATCTAAGTCTTTGAGTGCGTCAAGAAGAAGAATAGCTCTGCTTTTTTCCATAAAATAAAAAGCCTTATCATAATCTTTTAGCCGATAGCAAGTTTCGATAGCATTTTCGTAGAAAGTATGTGTTTTTTCACGCCAAAAAAGTTTTGAGCCTTGTTCAGTATGTTCCTTCCGCATGAGGTCAATGAGGGAGTCGGCTTGGAAGATGGTTTGAAAAACCATAATCTTATTTTTCAGGGGGATTACATTGATATAATTTGTTATTGTTTCAACGAGTTCTTTTTTGTATTTTAATTTATTTTGAGAAAATTGCTGAATTGCCCGCAAGTAGATGATTCTTGCACTATCATTTTGATGGGTTTTTAGAAAATAATCACCCAATAATTTATAACTTAATCCCAAACCATATTTATCATTCTTTATATTGCGTAATTTTATAGATGTGTAAATATTAGTTTTTGCTTGAATATAGTCTTTTTTTTCAAGTTGAATACTTGCTTTATTCTTTTTATTACGTGCAAGTGCCGAAATATCGTTTTTGATGTACTTCTCTGCTTCGGAAATATATTTTAACGCCAAATCAAATTGTTTTTGCTTCAAATATAAAGTTGACAAGTTATTCAACGCCTTCTCAATTTCATTGGATTGGGTGTTTTTTAAAACTTCAACCGCCAATAAGTATTTTTTTTCAGCATTAACAAAATTGTTTTTATGTTCATAAGCTCGCCCATAGCTTATTAAAAACTTACCTTTCTCTACTTGTATATTACTGTCTTTTCTTTTGGAGTTTTCTAATAAAATAATTGCTTGATTAAAATGAATTATCGCATTTTCGAAATCACCAATAGAAAAATATGTGTTACCAATATTGTGTGTACAAGTCGCTATGAAAATAACATCACTGTAGTTTATTTTTTTTGAAAGTTGAATGGCACGCTTATAAAATTGAATAGCATTGATAAAATCTCCATTATCATAAAACGCATTCCCGAAACTTATTGATAAATATGCAACTTCAGCATTTTGGTAATTAAAGAAAGGTTTCAGTTTCTGACTGTAATTAAGAAAAGACCGAACATTTGAAAGATTTCCTTCTAAGATAGAGGCTATCTGATTATAGCAAAACAGAAAACTTACTGTATCTTTTGATGACAAATATAAATTAGCTGCATTCTCATACGCAACTATCGACTGAGTGTAGAAACCTTTATTAAATAGTCTTTGAGCATTTAGTTCAGACTGATTCGGAGTTTGGGCTTTTAACTCGAATTTAATCGAATATAAAAGAATTAAAAACAAGATAAATTTCTTCATAGTGAATAAAAAAACTTATTTTTCTTTAATTTTTTTCTTTTTTGTGGGCATCGATTGGAGCTTTTTGCATCAACATTTGAACTGAAATATTGAAATTGTATTCCAATTTTGTCACCAATTCATCACAAAGACTCTCTCCATTGTCCATAATAATTCTTTTTTTACGTTTACCAGACGAATTTGTAGTAATGCTTTTATATTTATTATTATGAAGAATAAAAGAACTATCTTTTGAAAATTTCATTTCACCTTTTCGAACTTTACCAATCGAATTATTGAAATATGCAGGTAGATTTTCATAGCTACCAGATAAATTGTCCTTTAAACCCAATTCTATTTTTAATTTCCCATATTTAGAAACATCTAATTGCTTATTTATACAAATTTGGACCCCTTGCTCTCCGTTGGAATTAATTTGTAACACTTGACAATCAATTGTTTGATTACCAAAAGAAATAGTGGCTTTTTTTATTTCTAATTTAGGGCAAATTACGTTAATAAACATAATAGTTTGGCACTCACTCAAAAACTTAACTTTAATTAAGCGTGAAGTTTCACTATTATTCCCCGAAGAAGTTGAACTGCTAAGCCTAACTCTTTCTTGTGAAAAAACTTCTAATGAGACGAATATAAGTCCGATAATATATATTGATTTGAAAAGTTACTTATTTTTCAAACCCTCTATATATGCTTTATTGATGCTTGAGATATAAGCCTTTTTTACATCAAAATAATCGTTATTCATCTTCTCATATCTTTGCAGATAATCCTCATGGTCTTTCAGTATTGCTTTAAAACTTTTTTCTGAAAGTACAATCGACAAGCCAGTTTCGATGTCTATCACAATGCCACGCTTGGCGGTTGAGGCAGCTACTAAGCCCCCCAATAAACCAAAATTTACGGCTACTGCTGACGTAACTGGGTCGATATAGGTATCGTCAAGCAACAGATACTTGCCAACCGAAAGCACTTTTGCATAATAGTTCGATACTGTTTGTCCATAAGCAAAGGCATTGATATAAATGTTTTCGCCATCACAGTATCCAAAATAGTTTTTGATACGTTTGCTACTTGTATTATCTATCATCTTGAATAATACATTTTTCTTATTCAATGCCGAAATAGAGATATTTTCTATCGAACGAGGAGTATTATTGTAAAAATCGGCAAACGATTTATAAAAGCCAACTCTCATCGTATCAGCTTTCAGAATGTTTTTTGTTTTATTCAACTCTTTTTTTGCGAAAACTTCCCCAGTTAGATTTGTAAAATCTTTTTCTAAAAACTCCTTAAATGCTCTGTCCAATAAGGTCTTTATACGTCTTGAATGCGTTTTGGTTGCATCCATGCAAGTTTCTGTTATTTCATCATTGAACTGATGGATAATTTCTAATTCGCCTTTGCTATTTTTTCTGGCAAATGATAATTCTAACTCAAATACCCCATCTACTGTCAGAGAGCGTGTTTGTTCGCTTACCCAAAAGTGGTCAATGATTAAGGTTATCGGAAATGCTTCGGTGTTTGGTGTATATTGTTGATAAAAATAGTCTCGAATAGTATTCAAATCGTTTTCTAACAAAGCAGGTACTTTTTTATTATTTAGGCCTACTTGGGCAGTACCAACACAATGAGTAAAAAGCCGATTATCAATCACAGAATCTATCTTAATGGTAGTTTTTGATTGTTTCACTTGCTCGCTTTCGAGTTTAATTTGATAAGTTTTTTGTCCAAAACCTAACAATGGCACTATAAAATAAAAAACGACAATAACGATTCTTTTCATTGGAATATAATTATTTAAAGATGTTTTTTGAGTTGTTGGCCTGCAAATTAATGCAAAGCCAACCAGCCAGTATTTGTATAGCCTTCATATTTATTGAGTGTAGTATTGTACCGAATCATACCTAGCACAGGCGATGTTGGGCGTTGAGCATCGGTGCCGACAGGAACAATGATAGCGTCGGTTCCAACAACATCAAGAGAGGCTCTTGGCTGAGTAGTGGTATTTATACTTAGCGAACCTTTATGCACGGCATTGCCATTCTGAAAGACAGCAAAACCATTGATTCTATTGACTGATGAATAGCCTGTTCCGACCACAAAACGGGGCGAAAGAGCATTATCTTGTCCTGTGGCATTGATAGTCGAATCACTCCACTGCCCTACTGATAAACAATATTTTGAGTTAGAGGTAAGATGATAACCAATAGCTGAAGCATACCAAGCCGTCGCATGAACGTCTTCGCCAACTGCCAACGAGCCTTGATTTCGGGTTTTACCATTATGAAAGGCAAGCGAACCTGCTGAAACAGTTTCTCCGCCCGAAAAAGCCAATGAATAATCGCCTTTTGCATTTCCGTAAGATAATGCTACTGAGCCGAAACCCGATGATTTTGCATTTGTGCCTAAACCAACTGTATAGCCCCCCGATGCTTCATTGTATGCTCCAAGAGTTATTGCACCAGTTGCGGATGTAATATTTTTGATGCCTGCACTAAAAGAGGTTTGACCTATTGCGAGGTTATTTATGCCAAAGGCGGTTGAATACTGCCCAATATTTGCTTCCTTGAAAGCATCAGCATAAGGTGCGATATTATCTGTTTTGGCAAAACCTGCCCGAAAACTACCTTTGGTATTATTCCAATAAAATACGGTGCTATCATTGATATAATATTGATTAAGTATTTTTTTTCTGGCAAAGATTCTTTCGGAAGTCATTTCGGCCATTTGCCCCCAGCTCAACACAGGAAGCATCATAAAAATAATATATAATATTTTTTTCATTGTAGTAAGGTTTAACGGTTTTGAGAATTAAAAATTAGCAAGTACAAATGGTAAGCGACGACGAGAAACTGCCACTATACGTTCGTTTTTCAATACAACTTTGTTTTTATCAATTCGCTTGATAAAAGCCTTATTGAGAATCATTGATTTATTGATTCTAAGAAAATGGTTTTTCGGAAACTCTTCCTCAAAGCGTTTGAGGGTTGAAGATGCTACCACTTTTTTGCCTGTCGAAAGGCTAAATACGGTATAGTTTATGGCTGCTTCGAGTAGCATGATTTCACTCAATACAAGCTGGTTGTTTCGGGTAAGTATACATACGGTTTCGTTAGGATTTTTTGTCTGCATAATAAAATAATTTATGGATTTAATAGCTTAGTCGTAGTACTACTTTGAAATGGAAACAATCAAAGAAAATAATTTGTAAATCTTAAAGCTGTAACTATCTTTTCAGAATGAATTTATTCTTGATAATCTGTATAGCATTTCTACTTTTATCTCATCATTATCAGACGCTGCGTGTTTTTTCAAGACATCAATAGCTTCGGGAGTGCCAATTGAAGCTAAAGCATGACTAAACCATTTGGCCTTTGCTCCATCTTCCGAATAATGATTCATATACTCAAATCCTTTTGAGAGAACTTCATCCAAAAATTTCACTGAACTCGGATACTTCAATTGGTCTTGTAGATATTTCAATAAATATTGATATTGGTCATGATTGGGTGTGATAATAAGCTGATTGAATTCATTTTCAAGTAGTATTTTTTCTTCAAATTCCCAATATAGCTCTATGGATTTCTGTAATAAATCTGGATTTTGGGTAGAAATAGCCAGTTTTAATAGTTTTTTGAGCGATTCGTAGGTCATTTTTATGGATTTTTAATAGCAATTAAAGATTCTTGAATACGTTTTTTACAACAATACTCTCATTTTTAAGACGCTCGAGTTGTAAAGAAGTATCTTTATTAATCAAACTTATTTTTTTCTGCAACTCGGCTTTTTCGGACAGAAATTCTGATTTACGTCTATTATTTGAGTTTTTATATTTTTCGATAAACTGCTCAGCATCAACAAATATTTCTTTCAGAAACGTAACGATATTCGTAAACCGATTAAGTGTAGAAAACTCTACTGGGTATTCGGATTCAATCGCAGCAGAGTTTTCGTTTAAGTCAATTGCGTCTTTTGCAAGCGATGAATACTCATTTAGCTTATTTTGTGTTGCTTCGTTTTTAACCAAATGAGCGTTTTGAGATAGTAAATTGAGTGAACGACTGGCAAAATTTCGTAGTTTTTTGTTTTTCAGCAGCTTCTTTATATCTTTTTCTGTAAGCAAAAAAGTTTTTTCAAGCCTTAAATAAACTTCCGCTGCATTGAAAACCACTTGATTGAAAGCCTTTTCACGCTCTTGGTCTTCTATTTTCCAATCAATTTTATTGAGTATTTCTACCTCTATTTGTTTGGTAATTGTTTGTTTGGCTTCATCGGTTGCTACCATTACCATCACAAAAGACCTTGCGGGTTCTTCTGATTTTACAAAATCAAGCGACGGTTTCCATCGAAAAAGGTAGTGAAAAGGTGCTTTTTTCTCCAAAAAATCATTTACTTTAAATGCTGTCTGCGGAATTGTATAAAAGTCAAAGTTTTTCAAATCATCGTTATCATCACTAATATTGATTTCAATTAAAAGCTCTTCTCCTTCTTCGATTTGATATTTGGGCGAATC
>JALOLV010000185.1 GCA_025455785.1 Spirosomataceae bacterium
TTAAATGGATAATCGAAGGCTGGGTCGGGTAAATAATGAAAAACTTTTTGATAGGAGTTATTTAATTCCGCAACGGCTTTATGGTCGTTCAGAATAAATACTTTATCAAAGTTTTTGTGGTGAATCGTCCACCATATTAAAGCCCTTTTGCGGATTCGTTGCAGAATAATCTTTACTTTTTCAGAAAATGACGAACTCACTGTTTGGATTCTGTAGTAGGGTTGAAACCAAATACCAGAGATTTTGAATGAGGTGCCAGAATCGCCAATTGGTTTAAGGTACATATCCATTTCCATCACAATTAGCTTGTCGATACCTAATTTTTCGCCAAAATTCTTGATGTATTCCCATTGCAATTTGAATCTTCGTGAAGGTTTAGTTTCAGCTTCCATTTTTGCAAAATCGGCATCTGAGACTAAAAAAGTTTTAATTTGAGCGGTATCTGCCGGAATTTGAAAAGAGTTTTTTGCTTCAGGATTCAGTAAAAAAGTATATTGATTTCCGTCTGGGTTATTTTTTAAATAATCGTAGATGTTTTGAATCCAACCTAAATTATGACCGAAGCGACTGATACGAAAATCGCTGATAAGGATTTTTTTCATTCAAATTATTTTTTCAGAACACTCTTATAGACATCGAGTGTTTGATTTGCCATTTTTTCAGGAGTAAAATCTTTGAGACGCTCGTGGCCTCTTTGTATTAAATCTAAACGAAGTTCGGGTTTGTTAATTACAGATTCAATCTGGGATGCAATTTCTTCTGAATCAAGCGGATTAAAGTATATAGCGGCATTTTTGGCAACTTCTGGAAACGATGATGCTTTACTCAAAATAACCGGACAACCACAAGCAAAAGCCTCTAAAATCGGAATACCAAAGCCTTCATAAAGAGAAGGATACACGAATGCTATTGCTTTTTGATACAATCGATACAAGACATCATCGCTAAAGATAGGATAATGAATGAGGCGGTTACCAATTTTTAAATGATTAAATAATGAGATTTCATCTTTTGAAAACTTGTTATTTCCGGCACAAATAATAAATAAATCATCATTTTTCAACAAAATTGGATAAACCGACTTAATAAAAGAATCAAAGTTTTTGTAATTATCACGATTGCCAACATAGAGTAGAAACTGCTCGGGTGTTTCGATACTAAATGAATCGTTTGGCTTGTAGGAGATAAAATGGGTTGTATGATGAACAACATCAATTTTTGACGCATCGACATCAAAAATATCCAAAATATCTTTTTTGGTGTTTTCCGAAACAGCGATAATTTTTGAGGCTTTATTGATAATATTTTGTTTGTAATCCTTATCAAAACCATCTAATTCGGCATATTTATTCGCAAATTTTTCGGGAATCACATCGTGATAAGTAATCACAAATGGTTTATTCTCCTTCAAAAAACTTAAAAAATAGTTGTTAAAAAAAGTCGGATGAAAGACATCAAAGTCGTTTTGCATGACTTTTACGGCACTATTAAGCCGATTAAGATGCGAGAAAAGTCGATTAGTAAATCCCGTAGGTTTAAAAGACCTTACTTTGAAGTTCTCGGAGTTTTGGAGATAAACATTGTTAGAAAAAACGAGAGAAAGGTCGATTTCAACAGATTTTTGTTGCCCAAGGGCATACATGAGGTCATAAAAGTACCTTGCCACACCGCCATATTTTGCACCAGTAAATGATTGATGGTCGTAAAGTACTTTCATGCTTTCAATAAAAAGTAGGACGTAGCGGATTCGAACCGTTGACCTTCGCCCTGTCAAGGCGACGCTCTAAACCAACTGAGCTAACGTCCTAAATTTGATTACAGATAAAGGGGATACACAGCTACCAAATAATTATTTGGGGCTACAAAATTATAAAACAGAATCGTGATTCCAAATCATATGTGTAAATTAAATCAATGATAAACTTTCTTCGATGGAATTCGCATCAACAATAAAAAACCACAAACAAAAAGTACTATCAAAACCAAAATACTGTTTCGCATGCTTCCGGTAAGTTGCGAAGTTAGTCCAAAAAGTAAAGAACCAATCGAAGTAGCTAATTTTTCGAGAATATCATAAATACCAAAGTATTTTGCATTGTCTTCACTGTCTTCTGGAATCAGTTTAGCATAAGTCGAACGTGAAAGCGATTGGATACCACCCATTACCAAACCCACTACCCCAGCAATGATGTAGAACTCCATTGGTTTTGTTGTAAAATAAGCAGCAATAGGTACCAAAGCCCAAATAAAGACTTCAACCCTTAGTGCAATTGTATTTCCGAACTTAGAAGAAAGCCATGAAGCCAAATAGGCTCCGGGGATAGCTACTAACTGAATTAACAATAAAGTGATAATTAATCCACTTGTTGGTATCTTCAATTCTTTGTCTGCAAAAAAAGTAGCCACATAAATAACAGTCATCACACCCATATCATAAATAAAGAAAGCCAAAAAGAATTTCTTTAACAAATCATAGTTACGAAGTTTGTTGATGATTCTTTTGAGTTCTTTAATTCCACTACCAAAAATATTGATTGAAAGTGGTTTACGTTCATCTTTTGGCAGATAATAAAAAGGTATTTGGGCAAATAATGCCCACCAAATCCCTACTGTCAAGAAAGAAATTTGAGTACCAACTACTTTGTTAGGTATTCCGAAGAGTTCGGGTTTTTGAACCATCATAAGATTCAGAATCAACAGTAGCACACTTCCAATATATCCAAAAATAAATCCTTTGGCACTGATTGCATCAAACCTATCTTCGGTTGCAATATCAGGCAAAAAAGAATTGTAATAAACAAGACTCCCCCCCCACCCTACAATCGAAAACGCAAATGCAAATACTACTGAGGTGATTGAGTCTTTATCGAAAAAATAAAAATAAGCACAACTTGCCGCCCCGAGATAACAGAAAAGTTTCATAAAAAACTTTCGGCGACCACTATTATCGGCCAGTGCCGTAGAAATGGGATTGATTAACACTAAAAAAAACTGAGCTGCCGCAATTGTGTAACTATAAAGTGAATCGTTATTTACCGAAAAACCAAGAAAATTTACAGCATCGTTTGTAGCGGGGTTTTCGGTTACAGACTTGAAGTATATAGGAAAAATTGCCGTTGTAATTACCAAATTATGAACCGAATTGGCCCAATCGTACATACACCAAGCATTAATAATCTTAGGTTGATTTTTTTGTATCATTTTAGGGTTTTAGGTATGATTTGATGAGCAATTTATGTATTTTGTTTGAATAGATATACATTAATTTTGATTTTTAGTGCATGAATAAGTATCTTCGCTAAATTTAAAACCATTTGATAATTAGTAAATAGATATTAATCAAAGTTTTGGATGAGTTAGTTAGTCGAAACTGATTAACGATTTTTATTACCCCTGACTAAATTAAAAAGTGAAGATGCTCCGTGTGTTGAAAAATTTTTTACCAATACCATCTAATGACCCTAATCCGTTTTTTAGGGCAATCTCTTACGTTGATATTCTTGGAATTTTTGAAAGAGACCCATTCGGAAATTGGCTAATTCTTAAACGAGCCATTATCCTGATAGCTGGAATCCCGACTTACTGGCGAATTGCGGTTGCCAACCAACTTAAAGTTGAGGGAACTGAACATATTGAGAAACTCCCAAATCAAAATGTTTTTTTTATTTCAAATCACCAGACATATTTTGCCGATGTAATCACCTTTTATCATGTTTTTTGTTCGGTAAAATGGGGATTGCGAAACCGAGTCTTGCCTTTTTGTTTGTTTTTGCCAAGAGCCAGAACATTCTATGTTGCAGCCAGCGAGACCATGAAAGATGGCTTGATTCCAAGACTATTTAGTTTGGCAGGTGCAATCTTGGTCGAACGCTCTTGGAGAGCCAAAGGCGAGAATGTCAAGCGAGAAGTTGATACTTCGGCAGGCGAAAACGTTAGCAAAGGTTTAAAATTTGGATGGGTGGTTAGTTTTCCGCAGGGAACTACCAGCCCCTATGCTCCGATTCGTAAAGGAACTGCCCACATTATCAAAGAAAACAACCCAATTGTTGTACCTGTTGTAATCAATGGATTCCGAAGAGCATTTAATAAAACTGGGCTGGGCTATAAAAAACGTAATACAGAACTCACCGTTAAGTTTAAACAACCGCTTCAAATCACACCAGAGATGACTGTTGAAGAGATTACCGAACTGGTTAAAAATATCATTGAGCAAGATATGCCCGAAAGAATTGCCCGTTGGAAAGAAGAAGCCAATTCTTAGACTTTTCTGTTAAAAATCATTAAAAAGGTTAAATCTACCGTTAATTTACTTATTTTTGTGCCATACAAACCCAAGTCAAAACAAAAACAAGTACTCTCAATTATCTGATGCAAAAAAATTACAAACTTGGTAGTTACCCAGGGCTTCTGATTACTTTCAGCTTAACAGTTGCATTGTTCTTGGTAGCATTTTGTGGTTGGCTCGCACTCTCTTCAAAGCAATTAGTACAACAAGTAAAGCAAAATATTGAGGTTCAGGTGTATTTAGATAAAGAAATGACTCAGATTCAGACTGATTCGGTTCGTAATATCATTGCCCAAAAACCCTACATCCAGTACCAAGAGAGTGTTCCAAAAATCAGATTTATTTCAAAAGATGAGATTGCAAAAGGTTTTTTGAAAGATACAGAAGAAGATTATCGCTCAATTTTAGGTGAAAATCCGTTTAGAAACGCTTTCAGTGTCCGTATCAAAGAACAATATTTTGACGAAGCACAACTAAAAAAAATCAAGATTGATTTAGAACAACTCAAAGGAGTTTACGAGGTCGATTATGCCAAAGATTTTGTAGATAGTATTAATAAAAATGCCAATAAAGCCTATTTGATTATTTCGGTAATAGTTGGAGTCCTGCTTTCAGCAATTATAATTTTGGTAAATAATACCATCAGATTGGCTCTTTATTCGCAGAGATTTATCATCAGAAGCATGCAGTTGGTTGGTGCAACAGACTGGTTTATCAAGAAACCTTTTTTATTAAGAGGTGCATTGCAAGGTGTTGCGGCGGGGGTAATCGCATGTTTATTATTATTTGGGGTTCAACAAATTGCAATCAGAGAAATCGACGGACTATCGATGCTCCAAGATTACCCTAAATTGGGAGTTTTGAGTGGGATAGTTATTTTTCTTGGCGGTCTGATTGGTATTTTTAGTGCATTTCAGTCAGTTTACCGCTATTTACGCATGGATTTAGACGAATTATATTAAAACATTAGACATAAATGAAACCTACATCATCAAAAAAAGAAGAAGTTTTAGAATCTTCAACTTCTGCAAACAACAGCAGCCTTCCATTCGGAAAAGGCAACTACACAATCATGCTCGTCGGTTTGGCATTAATCATCATCGGATTCATCATCATGACTCTCGATAAAGAAGAGTTCGGCTTTGGCTTCCTTGGTTTAACGCTCGGCCCATCAATCGCTTTCTTGGGTTTCATGGTAGAGATTTACGCTACTCTCAAAAAAAAATAATATAAAATTAACGAATCAGCTATACTTCCTCGACTCATTCGTTCATTTGAAAAAATAAAAAATGTCATTAATTCAAGCAATAATCCTTGCGATAGTTGAAGGACTCACCGAGTTTTTACCCATTAGCTCAACTGCACACATGATTTTTACAAGTTCGATTTTCGGAATCCAAACTGACGAATTTGTGAAAATGTTTCAAGTTTCAATTCAATTTGGAGCAATTTTAGCCGTAATAGTACTCTATTGGAAAAAATTCTTCGATTTCAAGTCAATTAACTTTTATGTCAAATTGGCATTGGCTGTCGTACCGGCATTGGTTCTTGGCAAACTCTTCGATGATAAAATTGAAGCTGTTTTAGAAAAACCATTACCGATTGCCATTGTTCTGGTAGTTGGAGGATTGGTCTTGCTGTTTATTGATAACTATTTCAAAAAATCAATTGTAAACAAAGAAGAAGATATTAGCGTCAAAAAAGCAATTACGATTGGTTTTTGGCAATGCTTGGCAATGATGCCGGGTACAAGCCGTGCGGCTGCTTCAATTATTGGAGGTATGCAGCAAGGGCTTAGTCGAAAAGTAGCTGCTGAATTTTCTTTTTTCTTGGCCGTACCGACTATGCTGGCTGTAACCTGCTATTCAATTTTTTTAAAAGATTGGAATTACAAAGGAATCGAACAAAAAGGTTTTGAAATGATTTTTGCCAATTCGACCAACACAACCGCATTTATAGTAGGTAATGTAATCGCATTTATTGTTGCACTTTTGGCAATAAAACTATTCATTGGATTTATCCAAAAATACGGATTCAGAATTTGGGGGTGGTATCGAATCATTGTAGGTATCATACTGATAATAGCAATCCAAACCAATTTATTATAATTCGGAGTCTTTTATTGAACATGGAATCTAAATTTAGGCTTAGATTTCATGTTCTTTCTTTTTACGAATAAAAGAATGAACTTTGCACCTTGAAAAATCAAAGATAATGCAGGAACAAACCGATAGAAGCGAAGTCATTTTGATTGATAAACCATTGACTTGGACTTCTTTTGATGCAGTAAATAAAATTAAGGGATTAAGAATTTACAAAAAAGTAGGTCATGCGGGTACACTCGACCCACTTGCAACCGGTCTTTTGATAATATGTACTGATAAAAATACCAAGAAAATCGACCAATATCAGGCACAAGAAAAAGAATATACTGGCACTTTGGTTCTCGGTAAAACAACTCCTTCAATTGATATGGAAACTGAATTTGAT
>JALOLV010000186.1 GCA_025455785.1 Spirosomataceae bacterium
TCGCTTACTTTTGTACCATTGCTGGCATTGCCTCTGAAACCATGCTCTGGTCCAAAAATCTTCACGATTTTTACACCTCTCGCCAAAAGGCTATCAACCAAGTGTTTAGAACCAATAATTGTAGTAGGATTTGCCAAAATCCCGACTCTTTTGTCTTTCAAAAGCGGTAAGTATTTATCGGTTTGGTCGGCTCCTGTTAAGATTGCGTTTTGTTTTTGCGAAGAATCATCATTGACATTTTTGAATGACGAAAAACTACAAGCCGTAATTAATAATGTAAGGGCGATTTGCCCAAAATAGGTTTTCATAAATGATTGATTATTAATAGTTTGAGGGATTTCCCGATGATTCTCAATAAAATCGAAGTCGCTCGGTTCTGACCGAGCGACGACTGGGCTTCCAGCCCAAAATTAAAATCCTCTATATTCTCTCTTTACGAAGGCATTGGCAGGGTCAAAATTCGTAATCTTCATATTTTCGCCATCCCAGAATAGTTTTTTTCGACCTACGAATTTGTTATTTTCACGATACAAAAACGAGCGAACTGCCAAATTGCCCATCAAAACGATTTCGGTCAATGGACCTGCCTCATCAAAACCCGAACTGGTGTAAGTTCCAAATCCTGATTTACATGCCTTTACCCATTGTTGCTGGTGCCCAACGGTATCGTTTTCTACAAAAGGTCGAGCCGGCTCGGGCAATTTTACATTTTCAAATTTAGCAGTCGGGAATAACTTAGGATTATTGCCAAACAATTCAGCAGCCAAGATACCTTTCGTACCCGTAAACAAAATTCCACCATCGATATTGGCAAAGATTTTTTCGTAATCGCATCCATCGGGTAGTTTCGGACGGATTCCGCCGTCGTACCACGAAAGGCTGATTTCTTTGAATTTCTTTCCTTTTGGATTCGGGAATTTTAGGTGAATTGCCGAAGAGGGCGGACAAACGTCATCGTAGTGGGCTTCTTTGAAGAAATCGGCATAAACTTGCCCAACCGAACACTCAACCGAGGTCGGATAGCCCAACTTCAATGCTCTAAATGGTACATCCATAAAATGACAACCCATATCGCCCAAAGCACCCGTTCCAAAATCCCAATAACCACGCCAACGGAATGGCATATACGCCTCGTGATAATCTCGATACGGAGCATTGCCCAACCACAAACCCCAATCTATTTCAGTCGGAATTGGTTGAGTTTCACCTTTGTCTTTCGGAGACCTCACTCCTTGAGGCCAAACGGGGCGGTTGGTCCAGACTTCTACTGTATGTACTTCTCCAATCATCCCCGACTGAACAATCGCCTCGGTTATTCTTGTCCATTTTCCGCTCGAACCTTGGTTTCCCATCTGTGTAACCACCTTTTTCTCACGAGCTTTTTCGGTCATTTTTCGGGCTTCCCAAATATCGTGGGTGAGTGGTTTTTCGACATACACGTGTTTACCCAAATCCATCGCCGCCATCGCAATCGGATAGTGCATGTGGTCGGGAGTCGAAACAATGACTGCGTCTATATTTTTTTGCTCGGCTTCGAGCATTTTACGGTAATCTCTGTAATACGGAGCATTCGGAAACTGCCCACGGAATTTCTTAGATTGGCGGTCGTCAACATCGCACAAAGCCACGATATTATCTGTACCTTTGTTGAACGAAAGATTGATATTCACATCGCCTTTGCCTCCGCAACCTATGGCCGCGATATTGAGTTTATCGCTCGGCGAAATGTAACCTTTGCCACCTAAAACATGGCGTGGAACAATCATCACGCCAGCCGAGGCTAATATGCTATTTTGTAAGAAAGTACGTCGTGAATGTTGATTTTTTGAAGTCATTGGTTGAAACAGATTAGTTGTACTACCAAAACTATCAACTAAGATGAAGAAGTCCAACAGTTTGGGCATAAATATCTTCTATCAGAATACTATGCTCTATTGTTCTTATCTCGATTTTGTCTTCGAGATTACTCGTTTCTTGTACCAGAGTCCACAAACCCTGTTCGTTTTTTCGCCAAACTTCTACTTTAATTCTTCGAGAATCAACCAAAATATATTCTTGAAAACTCTCAATCGAACGATAGCGTTCAAACTTTTCGGCACGGTCATAGTCGGCAGTTCCTTTCGACAAAACCTCTACAATAACCGATGGATTCAATAACGTATCTTCTTGGTTATCAAGCACTTCTATTTTTCCGCAAACAATCACTAAATCTGGGTATGTGTAAAATTCGTCTTTCGGAATATGTACCCGCATATCGCTCGTGAAATGTTGGCAACGCTTGTGTTTTAAGAATATGCCAACTTCGACCGAAAAATTATCTTTAACTCGATTATGATTTCGTGGAGCACCAGCCATCATGGTGATTTCGCCTTGATAGTATTCGTGCTTCTCTAAAGAGCCACGCTCAATCGTCAGATATTCTTCTTGACTTATGGCTGCCAACATAGAATTAAAACTATTTACAGAACAAATTTAAAAAAAACTTTAAATCATCAACCTGCCTGAAAACATCTCATGCTAATACTTCCCATTTCGATTCCTTCGTAAGTATATTTGATTGGGTCTTTTTCTCCGACCAAACCAGCCGAATACAGAACGGGCAAATAATGGTCGTAGGATGGATGTGCGATTTGGCTTGCTTTACTAAGCGTCTGAAAATCAGCCAATTCGGCAAAATTTCTGTTATCAATCTTGTTTTTAACGAAAGTATCAAATTCTATGGCCCAATCGTATGGTTTGCCATTTGGGTCGCTCCAATTTAGCTGACGAAGATTATGCACTACATTTCCACTACCCAAAATCAGAACCCCTTTATTGCGAAGGTTTTTTAATTCTTTTGCCAATTCAAAGTGAAACTTGGGCGGTTTTGAATAATCAATACTCATCTGAAAAGTTGGAATATCAGCATCGGGATAAATATGACGCAGCACTGTCCATGCTCCGTGGTCGAGTCCCATTTCGTGTTCTTCGATAATCCCGATACTTTTCACTTCTTTTATCACTTCACGAGCGATTTCGGGGCTGCCTTTTGGTTCGTATTTCACTTTGTAAAGTGCATCGGGGAATCCTCCAAAATCATAGATGGTCTTCGGATTTGGATTGACCGAAACGTAGGTATTTCGCATCGTGAGCCAATGTGCCGAAATAACCAAAATAGCCTTTGGTTTTTCAAAATCACGGGCGATTTTGTGCAAATGTTTAGTAAAATTATTGTCGTTTATGGCATTCATCGGCGAGCCATGGCCAATAAACAAAACTGGCATCAGCTCCGATTTTGGCAAAGTATCGGTTATGTTTTTAAGTTCTGGTAAGTTCATATTATTGCTCGTTAAAGGTAAAGATGCCATCGAAAGCAGAAATTCTTTGCGATTCATAAGTTTATGAATTTTAAAATACATGTACCTACATACATTATCATAACATCAATCTACCAAAAAAGATTCGTAAATGAAAATAACGACTTTTGGGGGATTGTAAAGTCATTATTTATACTCAATTTTGAGCAATATTCATCAATGCACATTTACCGTTTGAAAAGTCGTAACTTATTCATAATCATTCTTTTAATGTGTCGCTTAGCTGTGGCACAAGTCTATCATTTTGAGCATTACGGAATCCACAACGGACTGGGGCAATCGCAGGTGAGTGATATTATCGAAGACCAATTTGGGTACATCTGGATGGCTACTAAAGGCGGCGGGCTGAGCCGTTTTGATGGTATCAACTTCAAGACTTATCGCAAAGAAGATGGTTTGCCTTCCAATAATTTAGCCACTATCCGAATCAATTCAAAACAACAAATACTCATTGGTACTTACCGAGGATTCTGCCTTCTTGATGGAAAAACATTCAAAAATCTGACTCGAAAAGATAGAATGGTTAGGCAGTTGCTATCGGATAAAAAGAATGAAATCTATTTGATTTTTGACAAAAATGGAATCGGGAAAGTGCGTGGAAATGAAATGGTTGAAATCAAGCCTAATGAACTCTCGAAGCCTTCGATAGAATTTGCTACGATAGATAACCAAAATCAAATTCACTTTTCGGATTGGGAAGGAAACATTTACAAATTTACTGATAATAAGCTATTTACAATAACTAAACTACCAAAAGGATTCAATGATAAGGCTTTTTTCATTGATAAAAACAACAAGCTTTGGTTGCCTTCGATGAAAGGTCTCTACAGAGTAAAAAGCCTTAGACCGCAGCTAACAGAGCAAGATTTAGAAAAGATTTGCGACCGTTCGGCAATAAGTATAACCCAAACCCGAAACAACGACATTTGGGTTGGCATGATGGAGGGGGCAATGAGAATCTCGGCCAAAGGTGTAATTACCGATTTTAATGTGCAGAATGGGTTTACAGGGGCATTGGTGAGTAGAATTTATGAAGATTCAAAAGGCGTAATCTGGTTTGCAACCGATGGCGATGGAGCTTACAAATTTACGAATCCTCCGTTTACATCAATAAGTAGGCAGTCGGGCCTGAGTGAGAATGTTGTAAGTAAGATTCTTCCAGACAACAAAGGGCATCTTTGGTTAGGAACATTCAACTACGGATTAAATGTTTGGGATGGACGTAAAATATTAAAAAAATACAATACATCAAACGGACTTCTGTGCAATGGAATATCGGCTGCAATGCTCGACAAAAAAGGCAATAAATGGTTTGGTTTGAGTGGTTGCGGCGTTGTCAGGTTCGATAAAAACGGCCGAATAAAGATTTTCTCAAACAAAGAAATTGGTTCTGAAACATCGGTAACGTCCATCATTGAAGGCGAGAATTATGATATTTGGTTCGGGACTTTTTGGGGTGTTTTCTTGTACGATGGTAAAAATTTTAGACGATTTACGAGAGAGACTGGGCTACACAATAATCAGGTATCGAAGTTATTGAAGATTGATAGAAACACAATTATCGCTTTTACATTTACAGGGGCAAATCTAATCAAAGATTATAAGGTTTACGACCTTAAAGAAATCCCTAAATGGGAGCATTTACGCATAACCAGTGCGGTATATGACCCAAAAACTCAAATGTTATTTTGGGGAGATATGGAAGAAGGTATAACGGCTTTTAATCTATTAACAAAGAAAAAATATAGCTTCACCAAAAATCAAGGGCTTTCATCAAACTTAATTTACAATCTAATTCTGGAAAATAATAATTGTCTGTGGGTTGGCTCCGAAAAAGGATTAGATTTAGTAAAATTTGACAAAAACTGGAACATCACCGAAATCAAGCATTACTCCGAAAGCAAAGGGCTTGTAGGAATCGAAACCAACGAATCTTCGGTAACTTTTGATGAGAAAGGTAAACTTTGGGTCGGAACTATCATGGGGGCTTTTCAGTACCATGCCGAAAGAGATTTTGAAGACCTAAATCCTTTAAAAGTACAATTGACCGAGGTAAAGTTGCTTACGAGCGAAAGAAGCCTAAAACAATTTGCCCAAACCGAAGACCCTTGGCATAAGGTTTACCAAAATTTAGTTTTGCCTTATTACCAAAATAACCTCACGTTTAAATACATCGGCATTTATCACCGTAACCCAAAAGAGGTGGTTTATCAATACAAACTCGAAGGTTTTGATAGAGATTGGTCTCTGACAACCCCAAAAAACGAGGCAGTTTATACCAATCTACCCGAAGGAGAGTACACCCTGATGGTCAGGGCAAGTACCAACCCTAAAAAGTGGGGCAACGAAGTAATGAAATACGAGTTTGTCATTCAGCCCCCATTTTGGCGTACATGGTGGTTTAGTTTGGTTTCGGTTCTTAGTATTATATCCTTAGTTTTTATATCGCAGCGGGTCTATGCCAACTATCAGACAAAAAAAGCACTAACACTCGAAAGACTCAAACAAGAGGCCGAATCGGAGGTGAGAAAACAAATTGCACAGGATTTTCATGACGAATTGGGTAATCGGCTGGCCGCAATAACCACACAGTCAAGTGTTTTGATGCTCAAAATGAACACTGATAACGATATCCGTAAGATTGTCAGTGATATTGAAAATAACGCCAGAAAACTGTACAACGATACCAAAGATTTTATCTGGACGATTGACCCAGAAAGTAATCGTCTCAACGAATTGATAATGCACATCAAAGATTTTGGCGAAAAACTTTTTCAATATACGGCCATTGAATTTTTGGTAAAACGTGAAATATCCGACGATTTTGCCGATAAAATATTACCTGCTGGATGGAGTATTCAGGTCATTATGATTTTCAAAGAAGCTATGACCAATGCACTCAAGCATTCAAAAGGCCGTCATGTTTATTTCGATTACGAAATCGACGATGACTCGTTTAGCTTTATGCTCGAAGACGATGGAGTCGGTATAAATTCTGAACCAAATAGCTCTGCCCACAAAGGAATCGGCAATATGCAGAGACGTGCCAACAAAATAAATTGTCAACTCGCTGTCGAGCGGATACAACCCCGAGGTACATATATCCGTTTAATTGGTAAAATTCCTCATAAACATTCAAACGTTTCGTAGGATTTTATCGTTATTAGATATGAAAAAGCTAATAACTTAGAACACATGTATATCGGAAGCAGTAGTAGAGCCGACAGCTTTATCGCTACAAGAAGAATGAATGATTATGTAAAAATCATTATCATCGAAGACAATGAGCCTGTCAAAGATGGATTTGCACTCATTATCAATACCCAACAACACTATAGAGTAATCAATACCTATACCAATTGCCATGATGCCTTAAAAAACCTCAAGAAAGATTCTCCAAATCTGGTAGTGTCCACGAAGATAGTCGAATGGTTTTCGATGCACTTTGTGCGGGTGCTTCGGGGTATCTGACCAAAGACACCGACCACCTGAGATTGATGAGTGCTATTGATGAACTTCTCAGAGGA
>JALOLV010000187.1 GCA_025455785.1 Spirosomataceae bacterium
ACCATGTACCGAATCGGTTTACGACTTTGTATTGAGTTTCGGATAAACGTAGCCGAAATATCGAGCAGAGGGGCTTCTACAAATTTTACTTTGGGGTGGTTCTTGAAATTATGAGCGGCCGTATTAGGTCTTGGATAAACGTATAGCTCATAGTATTCGAGGATTTTATCGTAGTTTTTCCAATTCTCAAACTGTACCAAGTTGTCTTCGCCCATGATTAGCTTAAACTCGTGCTGGGGGTATTTTTCGGCCAAAACCGTCAGTGTATCAATCGTATAGCTTGGCTTTGGCAAGGCGAATTCGACATCGGTCGATTTAAGTTTTGGATTATCCGAGATTGCTAACTCGACCATTTTTAGGCGGTCGAATTCGTGCAGGAGGCTTTTGTTTTTCTTGAACGGATTCTGTGGCGAAACCACAAACCAAACTTGCTCTAAGTCGGTCGTATGAGCCATTGTATTGGCAATAATCAAATGACCAACGTGGATTGGATTAAACGAACCAAAAAAGAGACCTATTTTCATGGGTATTCCCGACAACAACAATTGGGTAAATTACAACTAAACCGAGAGTGGTTTTTTATCTATTACAAGCTGATTCAAAACAAATTCTTCGTAGAGTTTCTCTGCTTTATCGAGCGAGTTTTCTAAATCGTCATTGAGTAAGACCACATCAAACTTATTCTGAAACTCCATTTCAAATTTCATTTTATAGAGCCTCCTCGAAATACTATCTTCGGTTTCGGTTCCACGCGAGCGTAATCGGCGTTCGAGTTCTTCCATCGAAGGCACTTTTACAAAGATTGCCAGGGCAGCGTCGCCAAAATATTTTTTAAGGTTCATTCCGCCTTTTACATCCACATCAAAAATGACATTTTTGCCTTCATCCCAAAGTCTTTGAATCTCCGACTTCAAAGTTCCGTAATATCCGCCCGGATAGACTTCTTCCCACTCAATAAAAGCATCTTCACTGATTTTTTCGTTAAATTCATGAATACTCAAAAAGTAGTAATCTTTGCCGTTTTCTTCGTTTCGGCCACGTTTATCACGCGTACAAGCCGAAATCGAAAACCCAAGGTTATTGTATTTTGACAGAAGATGCTTGACAATGGTTGTTTTACCAGACCCCGACGGAGCACAAAATATAATAGCTTTGCCACCACCCGCCACAGGAGTGGAGTTATCTGAATTTGTCATCAAGAAACTAACATCAATATCCCCCTGTTTTAGGTTCAATTGCTTATCAGTCCTACAATAAACCTAACAATTTTTAATATTACCACAATTATTGATAAATTTGTAAAAGATGATTAAAAGCCACAGATTGATGAACGATAATAAAATACGATTTATTGACTTATTTGCTGGTCTTGGCGGTATCCGTTTGGGTTTCGAGAAGATATTTAATAATTTAGGATTCCAAACTGAGTGTGTGATGACATCCGAGATAAAACCTTATGCTGTCAAAACACTAAAACATAATTTTGAACACGGCCTTTTTTTTGGAGATATTTTTAAAGTAGCCAATACAGATATTCCTGATTTTGATTTTTTATTGGGTGGATTTCCTTGTCAGCCTTTTAGTGCGGGCGGAAAACGCCAAGGGTTTCTGGATACAAGAGGCACACTTTTTTTTGAAATAGAACGTATTTTAAAAGAAAAACAACCCTACGGATTCATTTTAGAGAATGTAGAAGGGTTAGTAAGACACGACCCAGAATTTAAAAGCGATAAAATCGGGCGTACTCTTTCTACCATCATTTACAAACTCGAAACCGAATTGGGCTATCATGTATCTTGGGAGGTGCTGGATTCGCTTAATTTTGGGTTGCCACAGTCTCGAAAACGAATTTTTATCGTCGGAGCCAAAGATGAAAAAGTAAAATTAAATCGATTTGAGCCTCGTTATGGCAAATTAAAAGATATTTTAGAACAAAATTTAGAGACAATACAATCTGACTTTATCACAAAAATTCTTACTCATTTTGAAATAAATGAACTTTACGGAAAGTCTATCAAAGACAAAAGAGGTGGAGATAATAATATACATAGTTGGGATATTGGTCTAAAAGGCGAAGTGAGTCAAGAGCAATCATTATTATTAAGTCAATTATTCAAAGAAAGGCGTAAAAAACATTGGGCAGAGCAAATCGGGATTACTTGGATGGATGGTATGCCACTTACACTCAACCAGATACAATCATTTCATAAGCCAACTCTATTTGATTCAAATATTAATTTGAAAGAAATGCTCGATGATTTGGTTGAGAAAGGTTATTTGAGATTTGAGCATCCAAAAAAAATTGTTGAGGAGCAAACCGAGAACGGTGTCAGAACCTATCGAGAATATGACACAACCAAACCTAAAGGTTATAATATTGTTACGGGTAAATTAAGTTTTGAGATAAATAAAATTTTAGACCCAAACGATATTGCACCTACTTTGGTTGCTACCGATGTTTCGAGATTGGCGGTTCCTGACGGAAAAGGGCTTCGTAGATTGACAACAAGAGAAGGCCTTAGATTATTTGGATACCCCGAATGGTATGAAATACCTACAAAAATAAACGAAGCATTTGATTTATTGGGGAATACCGTCGCTGTGCCAGTAGTAGAATATGTAGCCGAAGAATTGGCCGAGGTATATATTAAAAATGTGTTTACTTTACATCAAGAAGAACTCCAGTGTGCTGTTGATAGTTTTTAAGAACATTTTTTAACCAATGTCCATTTGTATGTCTGGTTTGCGGATATTGGTAGCGAGTCTCGTTCAGGGCTGATAAAAATTCTTCCTTAGTAACAAATGGTTTGAATTGTGTTCGTTCTGAATACCAAGTAGCAGGACGGAGATTATAAATTACATTTTTCTTTTCTTGTACCTTTACAGGATATGTACTACTTGGGCATGCCAATTCCCAAATCTTTTTCATCCAAACATTCTTGATACTGATGGCACTTCCTTTCATTTGGTAAGCAAAAATCAGATAATCCGAATCAATCCTATAAGCATCTGTAAGAAGAGAATTACAATATGAGTCAAAATTTGCTAAATCAAACCCCGGACCTCTATCCCAATCAAAAGATTTAACCTCCAACAAACCAAATTTTTTGTTGGTTTTATCTAAATAAAAATCTGGGAACTTTTGGGTGTTTTTATTTTCTTCAAACTCAACCCCCATTTGAACTAACCATGATTTCAACCATTCTTGCAGGAGATTCCCGACAGTATCTTTTGTTTCAACTGAAATCGTAAGGTTTTTAAGTGTGAAATTAATAACTCCGGTTTCACCTATTATCTTGTACTCATCTACAAGTTTAGAAAATAGTTCTTGAGCAGTTAATTTCATTATAGAAAGAATGAATTAGTGGGGAGGATTCAAAATCAGCAGCTAAAGAATATGTAATATAGCTTGATTTCTATAAAAATGAAAGCGGTAATCAGTGTAGCAAGACCTACTTTTTCTTTGATTGTCATCAATGTTGATTGTCATCAATGTTGCCTGTGGGCAGCATTTCTTCTCTACTTTGGCTTGCATAGCCTCTTTTATACTTTTTTCGAGTTGGTAGCCATCAATGCAAGGCATACAATCGTGCATATGTGTTTTAAAATGCTCAACCTCCTCTGGCGTTGCCGAACCGTCTAAAACGGCTTGTATCATTTGCATACACTTCGCATGATTCTCACACTGATGCTTCATTGGTATTTAATTTAGGTAATTTCCTCGTCGTTTGTTATTGCAAAATATTTTTGAGGCAGAATACTATTTTCCACTCTGAAACTATAAACTATTCTTCATCTTCAAAAGTTCCATTTGTTTGATAACCCATCGACGAAGCATACGATTTTAACTTCTCTTTCAGCAAGTTTCTGGCTCTGTGCAAGCGTGAACGCACCGTTCCGATTGGAATATCCAAGATTTTTGCCATTTCTTCGTAAGTAAAACCTTCGATGTCGCAGAGGATAATTACCGTACGGAAATCGACCGGCAGGCTGTTAAGTGCATTGGCAACCTCATCGCCAATCATGTCTTGGACAGTCTCGGTGCGAAGGTCGGTCGTTGCCTCCATTTCGGCGTCTTCTACCGAATTGTAAGTGGTCTCAACTTCTTGATAATCAACCTTCGAGGGCTCTTTACTACGTTTGCGGTAGTCGTTTATGAAACTATTTTTCAAGATTCTGAACAACCACGCTTTGGCGTTAGTTCCACGCTCAAAAGAATTGATGAATCTGAATGCCTTTAAATAAGTATCTTGGACGAGGTCATTGGCATCGTCTTCGTCGTTGGTAAGTCTGAAAGCAAAGTTGTACATCGAATCTATGTGTGGCATAAATTCTTTGTCAAATACGGCATATTTCTCCTTCTCAGAGTACCGCTGGACGCTCTCTTCTATGATTTGTTCTTCGATTTGCTCTACTTGTTCTTCTTCCATTGCCGCTTTCATCGTGTTTTGTGTAACGCACGTATGGCTATACGTAGGTTTTGCCGTAAATTTACGATTTTAACCAATAACGTGAGAGGTTTGTTAAAAAATAAATTGGATTATTTGAATGGTAGCATAAAAGGACAGAAGGAAAATTGATAGTTTTATGAATGAGATGGATTGAATCAAATCCTTAAAAGTCGTGATTCGATTATCAGTAAAATTGATTAAAAATTAGGTGTGAAGACAACCTGTGCTGTGGCTTTCCTTTTTTTTATCTAATAAATGCTATATCACAATCCATAGCGTTTTTTATACATGGTTGTATTTTAACGTGAGTTATGGATTACGTCCTTCGTAAATGACTGATTATTAAATTGTTACAGTCTTATGTTTTTCTGAAGTATAATTTTGTTGAAATATAATTATTGGAGAATACATAGAAATTCTTTGTAGGAACACGCCGCGGCGTGTTCCTACGGTAATTCACTGAAGAAATGTCCAGCAATCAAAAAAACTAAACCACAGTTCACGTTATCTTAAAGGGTTTTCATCGACAAAATCAATGAGAGAATGCCTCTTTTTTAGTAAATTATTGTATTCAGAAATGTATTTGAATCGGGTCAAATAAACTCAAATCTTTTCATTAGTTTTGTAAACGACCTATCTCTGAATATTTATTGAAACGGACTCATCGAAACAAACATCTCATGAAACCAACCCTGACGATAATTTTATTTCTGACCTCAGCGATTTTATTTGCACAATCCGAAGAAAAACTCAAAAGAAAAGCGGCAAAGATTCACCAAAAAGCATTTACGGTAGATACCCACGCCGATGTGCCGATTATGATGGCAAAAGAGGATTTTGATATTAGCCAAAAACACGATTGGGAAAACGACGGCTCGCAGATAGATTTTCCGAGAATGAAAAGCGGCGGCATGGATGCGATGTTTTTTGCAGTTTATGTGGGGCAAGGCAAACGCACACCCGAAGGCAACGCCGAAGCCAAAGAAAAAGCCCTCAAAATTTTTGATTTAATACACACCGCTCTCAAAAAATACCCCGATGTCGCAGAATTGGCAACCACATCAAAAGATGGTTATCGAATCCAAAAAGCCAGAAAAAGAGCCGTTTTTATTGGGATGGAGAATGGCTGGTGCATTGGTCGTGATTTATCAAATCTAAAACTTTATTACGATTTGGGATTGAGATATATTACGCTTTCACACTCGTTCAATAATGATATTTGCGATTCGTCGGGCGACCCCGAAGGTGCAGAATTCAACGGGCTGAGTTCTTACGGCGAAGAGGTCGTAAAAGAGATGAATCGCTTAGGTATTATGGTAGATATTTCGCACGTTTCGGATTCTACATTTTATGATGTCATCAAACTCACCCAATCGCCATTGATAGCCTCGCATTCATCGTGCAGGGCATTGTGCAACAACAAACGTAATATGACCGATGATATGATTCGGGCTTTGGCAAAAAACGGAGGTGTGATTCAGATAAATTTTGTTCCCGATTTTGTCAAGAAACCTTCTGAGCAGCAAGAGCTTTCAATCAGAGAATTACGCCTAAAAATGATGCGTGCCGAAACAACCGCCGACGAACAGAAAAAAATCGAGCAAGAATTTAAAAAACTAAAAAAACAATTTGCTAAATATTTACCAACGGTTGTCGATGTTGTCAATCACATTGACCATGTCGTAAAATTAGTCGGAATCGACCACGTAGGAATCGGGATGGATATGGATGGTGGTGGCGAGGTAATTGGCTGTCAAGACGTTAGCCAAATCGGTAATATTACTTTAGAATTAGTACGTAGAGGATATTCGGCAAAAGATATTCGCAAAATTTGGGGAGAAAATACGATGCGAGTTTTGGACGAAAATGAGCGAATTGCCAAAGAATTACAAAAAAAATAAGAAGTTTAAGCATAATACTCAAAAATAGTTGGTGAAATTTACATTTCTAAAGCAAAAAGACCCGATTGGATTATCTTAAAGCCACACTTGACAAGGATAAAGTTAATTTTTGGACAGAAGCCAAACATAATAGTTGAGGTCATTTCATAGGATATAATTTGTGAATCATACCCTATGAAATAATTGATTATGATTACATACTTACAACTCAAAGCCATCGCCATGAGCAGGGATTTCGACATGCCCAAACCCTACTTTTTCTAAGCGGT
Source organism: Spirosomataceae bacterium (assembly GCA_025455785.1). Classification (GTDB taxonomy): domain Bacteria; phylum Bacteroidota; class Bacteroidia; order Cytophagales; family Spirosomataceae; genus JALOLV01. The sequence goes on from JALOLV010000187.1 coordinate 6,622, forward strand.
CTTTGAAAGCTCGTTGGTTATCAATCTCTCCATGCACCAAGAATAAACGTTTTACTTTCGGGATATTCTGACAACTCAAATGCTGAATTATCTCATTGTAATCGGCAGCACCCGTTTTAAGTGCATGACCCAGCGACTCGGGCGAACAGTAACCCACAATCAGAATCGTATTTCGTGGGTTCTCTACATTATTGGCAATATGGTGTTTGATACGCCCCGCTTCGGCCATCCCCGATGCCGAGATAATTATACAAGGTTCTTTTTTAGAATTTAGAGCCTTCGATTGCTCGACTTCGGTAATGTAATGCAGCGTCGGAAAATCAAACGCATCGCCGTCTTTGTGAATGTATTTAAGAATATCAGGGTTAAAATCCTCTTCGTGGTCTTGCATCACACGTGTAGCCTTGACCGATAGCGGGCTATCAACATAGACTGGAATCGCCGGCAGACGCCCTTCGGCTTCGAGTTGGTCGAGAGCGAAGATAAGCTCTTGGGTACGGTCAACCGCAAAAGCAGGAATAATCACTTTGCCACGTTTCTCGACACACGTTTCGTGTACGATTCGCAGTAAGTGAGCCTTCATGTCGGCTTCTGGTTCGTGGAGTTTATTGCCGTAAGTAGATTCACAGATGATATAATCGGCTTGTGGAAAAGCCTCTGGGCTTCTCAAAATCTTATCGTTGGGCCGACCAATATCGCCCGTAAAAAACAGTTTTTGGGTATAATGTTCTTCTTCAAATTTTAAGAAAATCCCTGCCGAACCCAATATATGTCCTGCGTCGTAGTATTCGGCCGTTACGCCTTCTTCGATAACAAACGGCGTATGATACGAGACTTCTCTAAAGAGTTTCATAGCAGTCTCGACATCTTTCTCCTCGTATAAAATCTCTAATTCTTCTTGTTTGCGTTTGCGGCGGCGTTCGTTGATTCGCTCCAAATCTTTTTGCTGAATGTGTGCCGAGTCTAAAAGCATTATTTGGCAAAGGTCTTTAGTTGCGGGGGTTGCGTAGATAGGCCCGCTGAACCCTTGACGGACTAATCTTGGTACCAAACCCGTGTGGTCGATATGAGCATGCGAAAGTACCAAAGCATCAACTTCTTTGGGGTCGAAACCAAAAGTAAGGTTTAGTTCGGTTGTGCCAATACCTTGAAAAAGCCCACAGTCCAGCAATATTTTAGTCCCACGTTTTGTTGTAATCAAGTGCTTGCTGCCCGTAACACGCTGTGCAGCACCATAAAATTGTATTTTCATTCTGATTTACAGGTTGATAAATTAGGTCGAAATATAGGAAATTTTCTGGTTTTAGTAGCTTTAATCTGCATTTCGATAAAATTAGCATGAAAAAATAATGACTTAATTCACAAATAATTAACTTCGATGCAACTTGACTTTGCAGATTTGCATCTTATCTTTAAAAGCTATTATTAACAATAAAACAAACGCATTATGAAGAAGTTAATTGGTTTATTATCAGTAGGTTTTTTGATATTTTCGTGCAATTCGATTGCCCAAAAAAATGACGATAACGAAAAACCTTACATTACCAAAACTTATGTTTCGAGCGACCTCAACAACCTAAAAGTCGAAACTTCAGGAGGGGGAATCACCGTAACGGGACAGTCGGGCAACGAAGCTAAAGTCGAGGTTTACATCCGACCAAATAATTGGAACGGCCGTTCGCTCGACAAAGAAGAAATCGAAGAGCGTCTCAAAAAATACGTTTTAACAATCAAAAAAGAAGGTAATACGCTGATTGCATCGGCCAAGAGAAAAGATAGTAACTGGAACGATTGGAAAAACGCTCTGAACATTGGATTCAAGATTTATGTTCCGTCAAAAATCAATACTGATGTTCGTACAAGCGGCGGAGGAATCACGATGAAGAATTTAGCCGGAACACAGAGGTTCTCGACCAGCGGCGGCGGACTAACACTTACTAATTTGAGTGGCGATAGCAAAGGAAGTACAAGCGGTGGCGGTATCCGAATCACAAATTGCAAAGATAAAATTGATGTTTCGACCAGTGGTGGCGGAATTGACGCCAATGATTCGGCAGGCGAGATTCGTCTTTCGACCAGTGGTGGTAGCTTACGTTTGACAAACCTAAAAGGGAATATCAAAGCCTCAACAAGCGGCGGTGGAGTACGTGCCGATGCCATCAAAGGCGATTTGGTTACGCATACTTCGGGAGGTTCTATTCGCATCGACGACATGGACGGTAGCCTTGAAGCTTCGACCAGCGGTGGCGGAATCGACGTGAACATGAAATCTTTGGGTAAATACCTGACACTCTCGACAAGTGCGGGCGGAATCCACGTGAATATGCCAATGAATCAGGGCATGGATTTAGACCTCGACGGAAACCGTGTGAAAGTACCAACTTTGGCAAATTTTAACGGCACAATCGAAAAAGACCGTGTTCGTGGCAAATTGAATGGGGGTGGAATTCCAGTAAGGATGGATTCAAACGCTGGAGGGGTTTATATTAACGAATAAATTAATTGAGAATATCGTGTTATGAAAAAGTTGATAATCATACTTGCTTTGATTCCGGCCTTGAGTTTTGCTCAAAAGACAATCTCGGCAAAAGAAATCTTTGAATCTATTGATAAAGGAATGCCCGTAAACATCCAAGATGCACTTATCGAAGGCGACCTCGACCTTACCGAATTATCGAACAAAAAGAACGTACGAAAAGGTAAAAATTGGAACGGTGAAGAATATAAAAGTAAGGTAATCGCTCCGATTTCGCTCAAAAACTGTGTTTTTAAGGATGATTTTATCGCCTATAAACATATCGATAAAAAAACTGGTAAAAATTACGGTAATATCACTGTAAACTGGAATGGTGATGGGATAACATTCTCGACCGATTTTGAAAAAGCGGTAATCATCGAAAACTGTAAATTTGAAGGAAAGTCAGAGTTTAAATATTCGTCTTTCTACGAGACAGCTCGTTTTACTGGCACAAAGTACACCGAAGAAGCCAATTATAAATATGCCGACTTTAAACAAAATGCTTCTTTCGATGCGTGTGTTTTTGGGCGTTATGCCAGCTTCAAATACACAAATTTCAAAGGCGATGCTGATTTTTACGGTGTGTTATTCGACGAAACAGCCGATTTTAAATACACTAATTTCGACAAACGCTCAACGTTCAAAAGCACTACTTTCAGAGGTTTTGCCGATTTCAAATATACCAACTTCGACAATAATGGTAATTTTGATAACACCAAGTTTCAGGGTGGTTCAGATTTTAAATATTCTAAGAAGTAAGTCGAACAAAACTTTGTATGCTGGATAACAAAAAAGGATGAAGTAGTTAGCTCCATCCTTTTTTGTTATTAAATATTGAGCCAGTAAGTCATCTTCAAAATCAAAGCCCTATTTTTTGGCATCCACGCACTGACACCGTACCTCGGAATCGCCTCGGCAAAATAATTATCGGTATAAACCAAGAAGAAATCGCTCACTGGCTTGTATCGCCATTGCAAACGACTATTGATGTTTACGTTGTTGGTTTGGGTATTGTATTGAAAAAATGTGCTAAAAAAAACACTTCTCGAAAAAGATAGCTCTGCTCTTGGTCCCAGCAATAAAAACCTAACCGAATTGAGCGGTTTATCGAAATTAAATCTTGTATAAGCTAAATCCAACGAGATTGTGCCGTAGGGCTGCCATCGGTACGATACGCTTCCTTCTGTAAATGACCCCCTACCCGTAAAATACCCACCGTAGTTGAAATCGAGCGAGCCAGACCAATCATTTCTCTGGCTGGTTTCAAAGCCGACACTCCAAAACCTCCATTTATAATCGCCGATAGGCAGCTCGGCGGCGTTTTGCAGGTCGGGGTTGGGGCTATCGCCCGAATTGGTTGGTTCAAACGGAAAGAAAAGATGAGTAAAAACCCAGTTATGACCCATGTATGCTTCGCCACCAGCAGGTGTATTCAAGAATAAAGAGAGGCTCGTTTCGCTATCTAAGCGTTTACCACCGATTGTTTTCTCGACCAATCCACGTAATGGAGCATCATAAAGACCAGCAATATCAAAGACATCGTTTCCTTCAAAGTTTATCCCAAAAGAATTGATATATTTGGCAGTTTTTTCATTTTTAGGATTCAAAATCAAACTCATTGGCCTGAATGTCTGCACAATGCCTCTACGTGGTACAAAACCAATATCGGCGACGTAATTTTTCCCGATTCGTTGAAGAGCAAAATTTAGGTCAATGTTTGGATGATGATAACCTACGTATTGAGCCAAACTGGCAGCATCTTTTGGGGCATTCGGATAGAACGACTGGTGATAATACGTTTCGGCTTCGCCACGATTATCTTTTGAATAATAGTTAAACTCAAGACCCGCCACCCGATTAAACTGGCGGTATCCTGCTCTCTGAGTTTCTGATAATCCTCCCAAGAAGTTCTCCTTATTAGCAAAAATCCCACCAATAAATGAGCGTTCAAAAACTTTTCTCTGCAATGTGGCAACTGTATAATTAGCATTTGGCAAAAACTCATTATCGCCTAACTTTACCTTACGAGTTTGCATATTCAGAAAACCCACACGCCAGTTGTCATTGAGTTTGCCACTGAGCCTTGCACCTGCTAAAATGGGTACTTGTTGGTTCAATCCGGTATTTGGATTTCGGGTAATCCCGATGCGTCGACTAAAAAATGGACGAGTATCTGGAAATCCAAAAGTGCTAAAGAGGTCGGAGTTTTCGATGAAAAACTGCCTTCTTTCGGGAAAGAATAGCTCAAAACGACTCAAATTAGTTACCTGTCTATCAACCTCAACTTGCGAGAAGTCAGGATTAATTGTTAAATCCAGATTGAGCGAAGGCGTAACGGCAACTTTGGCATCCATCCCAACTGCACCTGTAAAAGTATTGGTCGAGGGTAGTTTGCTTAAATCTTCGGCTTTTCTCGGAAAATCCTGTGCATAGCCACCCGATATATACGGAATCAAGGCAATGTTTGTCCCCGCTTTAGGAGGGTTTTCATCCCAAATCAAATTACCAGCAAATGCCAAATTATGGGGTCTAAAATTTCGAGGAACGGGCTTCCAGACCGAAACTTCGTTGGTCTGCATGACATTCCTGCCAAAGTTTATATGCCACGAGTTTTCGCCCTCGGCAATCTTATAACGCAATGTTTTAAAAGGAATCGCCACCTCTACGACCCATCTATCGTCGTAGTTCTTGACTTGTGAATACCATTTATTATCCCAAACGTTCGATAAATCTTCGCCCATCGAAATCAGCCCCTCACGCTGGACATTAAACGGATTGATGGCAAAATGAAAACCATTTACACGGTCTTTGAATGTATCGATGTTTATCGTAACAATGTCGCTCGTTCCACCGTCAAAATCACGTCTCAGCGACTGCATCGTGTAGAGTTTTCGAGGCTCGAAGCATACGGCTCCGACATAAAGAAAGTTGTCATCGAAAGTCATCCTAACAACCGTTTGTAGCGATGCAAAGGAGGTATCGAACGGGCGTACCAAAAAGAAATCTTTGGCTTCTTGGGCATTTTGCCAAGCTATCTCGTTGAGGTCGCCATCTAATTTGATAGCCTCTTTCGTTTTTTTGATTCGATAGGTATATTTATCTTCGTCTTGTGCCAAAAGCTCGCTATTCGATAAAAGCGGCACAAGAATCAATATAAACCTTAGATAATGACAGACTTTGAAATTTTGTAGTTTGAATGAAGTAATAGTTTTTTTCATGTTGTTATAGTAAAAAAATCCTTTTTGATGGGCAGGATTTACCCTTCATAGCCAAATTGGCGTAGTTTGTTTTGTTTGTTTCTCCAATCAGATTCAACTTTGATATACTGCTCTAAAAAGACCTTTTTTTCAAAAAAACGTTGCATCTCTTCACGAGCCAGCATACCGACTTTCTTGATGCGTTCGCCTTTGTGACCCAGCAGAATGGCACGTTGAGAGGTTCGTTCTACGTAAATCTCGGCCGAGACAACGATTATATCGTTTTTTTCTTTGAAACTCGTAATCACGACTTCGCAGCTATATGGAATCTCTTTGTTGTAATTTGTCAAGATTTTTTCACGCAGAATCTCCGCCGCAAAAAAACGCTCGGGTTTATCGGTCAATTCATCTTTCGGAAAATACGGCGGATGAACCGGCAAATAACAGATAATTCTATCGAATAATTTATCAACGTTGATGTTATTCAATGCCGAAATCGTCAGAATCTCGGCGGCTTTGAAGTTTTCTTTCCAGTATTGTATTTTTTCTTCAATCTGCTCAGGTTTTGCCAAGTCTATCTTGTTGATTATCAATAAAATAGGCGATTCGGTCTTTTGTAGTTTTTGGATAACGTCGTTTTCGTCGTGTTTCTCAAAAATATCCGTTACGAATAAAACGACATCGGCATCTTCGAGCGAGCCATGCACAAAACTCATCATAGATTTGTGCAGCTCGTACTGCGGCATGATGATACCGGGCGTATCAGAATACACCAACTGAAACTCATCGCCCTCATGCACACCGTTTACGATACCCATGATGCGGTGGCGAGTGGTCTGTGCTTTTGATGTGATGATAGAGAGTTTTTCGCCAACCAATTGGTTCATCAAAGTAGATTTACCCACATTTGGCTTACCA
>JALOLV010000188.1 GCA_025455785.1 Spirosomataceae bacterium
AATTGGAGAGCCGTAGGATTATATTTTGTGAAGGGTATTATGCAGTAAATAATCCGTGGTTTAATTGGCTACCTTTTAATCCAGTAAAAGGAGAAATCCTGAATGTTGAAATTGAAAATTATGACATCGACGAAATCATCAATCAAGGGTTTTTTATATTGCCTTTGGGTGGCGGCAAGGTCAGAATCGGGGCTACTTATGTCTGGCATCAATTAGATTGGCAAACAACTGACGACGGAAAACAGTTTCTATTACAAAAAGTGGATAAATTGCTAAAAGTACCGTATAAAATCACGGGACAGATGGCAGGAATCCGACCAGCAACAAAAGACCGCCGACCGATTATAGGCAACCATCCGAACCTAAAAAACGTATATATATTAAATGGTTTAGGAACAAAGGGTGTCTCGCTTGCTCCGTACTTTGTCGATAAGATGGTAGGTAATCTCGAAAAAGATGAAGTTTTGATGCCAGAAGTGAATATTGAAAGGTTTTATTCGTTATATTTCCGTTGATAATCCAACCCCATAGAAACTCTTGAAAACAAAATGAGAAAATACATATATACAACCTCTTTGGTGCTTTTTGGCTTAATTGCGGGGCAAGCCCAAAATTACTTTGGAGCTTCGCAAGAAGAATTTGGCACCAACAGGATTCAGAACAAACGCTTTACATGGAGTACGATTAAGAGCAATAATTTTGAGTTTAATTTTTATCGTGGCGGAGAAAAACTGACGCAAGATGCTGCTAAAATCGCCGAAGCCGAATATGACCGAATTACCGAATTGCTGGGCTACACGCCGTTTACAACGATGAAGATTTTTGTGTATAATACCCCAAAAGATTTGGAGCAGAGTAATATCGGTACGGCAAGTCCGATTGAACTGGATGGTGGAATCTTAAATTTGGCAAAGTCTCGGGTGCAGGTAGCTTACAAAGGCAACGATGAAAACTTCAAAAAAGAGATAGTTGAGCAAATCGCAAAACTTTTTGTCTATGACATGCTTTACGGCGGAAGCCTCAAAGAAGTTTTGCAGAGTTCGCTGCTTTTGAGTGTCCCCGAATGGTACATGGCGGGTATTGCGTCTTACATTGCCGAAAAAAACGATGACCCTGCAGTATTAGATAAACTCAAAACTGCTGTCTTGAAAAACCAAAATCGTAAGATTTCGGGTCTTCAAGGCGAAGAAGCCCGATTGGTCGGCCATTCAATCTGGTTTTACATTGCACAACGCTACGGAAAAGATAACATTTCCAATATTCTGAATCTTACTCGGATTATTCGTACCGAAGAATCGAGTATTACAAGTACACTTGGGATTTCATACGGAAGGTTTATCCGTGAATGGAAAGAATATTACGCTAATGGCTCGTTTAATGGTACTGCCCAAGAGACCAAAACCGAACCTCAAAATAGTGTTGAGGAGACTCCTAAGCAAGTTGAAACACCTGTCAAAATTGAAAAGTTGGATTTGCAACCGGGCGAGGTAGATACCGATAATTACGAATTTGATTCTGAAAATGTTATCAAATCACTGGCCGATGAAACCGCCAAAAGCCGTGGAGAAACTCCCGAAAAGCAGTTTCAGCGTACCAATCGTTTCAAAGAAGAACTCAAAATAAAAGGGCCAGTTGCGTATCAGAATATGATGCTTGCCAACGACCTGAAAACCGAGTTTTTGGTTGACCCTGTCCGCAAAATGGGGGTTAAGGTTACGATGATGATGAATGACTTGCTCGAAAACCACATCATCAAAATGGGGCTTTTTGTAACCCCAAATCTCCGAAACCACGATATAACACTCCAATACGAAAACCGAGAAAAGAAAATAGATTACGGATTCAGATACGACCGCCGAGGTGTCAGTTTTGAAGAAATTGACAGTCGAAGTGCCTATCTTTTCCGTCCGTATGGTGTAAACATTACTCGCAGCAATAACCTGCGATTGTTTCGCCGCCTACATTCAAATAAATTTACGTTCACGGCCTCGTATCCCTTTAGCAATAAACTGCGTTTGAGTGCATCACCATTTTTGTTTTCAAGTAGTGATATTGATGTTGGAAATCTCCAACGAGAGAGCGTTCATTCAACTTTTTTAGGTCATAAATTAGAATTAGTCTACGATAATACTAAACTACTCAACGGCAAGACGATGATTGGTACACGTGCCAAGATTCGTAGCGAACGTTACTACGACCTTAATCCGAAGCCACTTCCAGAAGGGTTTAATCGCCTGACTTTCGATGGTCGCCACTATCAAAATATCCTCAACACGTTTGTTTTAGCGGGCCGCGTCAATTACGGACGTGCTTTATCTCGCCGTACCCAAAACGACCAATATGTACCAAGAGCGATTTTGGGCGGGGCCGAAAACTGGGTGAATCGTTCGAGTATCGAGCTTAATAACGAGAACGTACTCGTACCAAGAGATTTACGAGGTTTATTGATGTACGATTTTCCGGGTAATCTCCGAGGTTTTGATTTTGGTAAACTCTACGGAACAAGCTATTTATTGACCAATGTTGAATTGCGAATGCCATTCTCTCAATATTTTTCAAAAAGTTCACTTACTTCGAGTTTCTTACGTAATCTCCAGTTCGTAGGGTTTTATGACATCGGAACTGCGTGGATGGGAAGAAACGGGCCATTTAGCCGCCAAAATAGCCTAAATACCGAAGTCGTTGGTGGAGGAGATAATCCATTTAGGGCAACTGTAACAAACTTCAAAAATCCATTTTTGATGGGCTATGGAGTCGGAGCCAGAACAACCATATTGGGTTATTTTGTTAAATTTGACTACGCTTGGGGTATCGAAGATAAAGAAATTGGCAAACCAAGAATGTATTTATCGCTCGGACAAGATTTTTAGAAGCTTTAAATAGTTTCTTAGTTTCAATAATCAATACACAATGAATCTGAAGCCATCCATTCTTGGGTGGCTTTTTTGTTTGAAAAATTATTATATTGCACTGCCATCATTAAATCTCTGGTAATGAGATATTTAACTTTTACTTTTTGCTGGATTACCCTCAGTGCTGTGGCACAATTGCCCAATTTTTCGTTTGAGCATATCTCAAATCGAGATGGATTGCCAAGTAACATCGTCAATTACATAGCCGAAGACCAAAAAGGGTTTCTGTTGCTCGCAACCCGCCGAAGTTTGGCTCGGTACGATGGATATACATTCAAAAACTACGAATCGAGTAGCCCGATTTGGGGAGTGGATGTTCACAAAGACGGAGATGTTTATTTTTCGACGGATTTGGAACAACTACTAAAAATTGATTCAAAAACTGGAAAAGTGAAGCAAATAGTAGGTAAGACAGAATCGGGTGCGGGAAATACCTTCTGCGATTCGAGAGGTAATGTTTGGTTTGCCAACCGACAGGGCGTTTATCGGTATAACCCAACTACCAATCAGACGAAGGCATATCCCATCAAAAAAACTACTTATATTGCATTTAAAGGACATTTTCTCGAAGATAAATTTGGCAATGTTTGGGTTTTGGCCAAAGAAGTGGGTTTGTATAAGTACGACCAAAAATCCGATAAGTTGATTGGGGTAATGGGGCTGGATTTTCCGAGGAAAGATGTGCCGAGCGGTCTTGAATTTAATGACGGATTCATTGATAAAGACGGAATCTTGTGGGCAGCTACCTTCGGTACGGGCTTGCTACGCTACGATACCAAAACCGATACGCCCAAATTTTATGAGCAATTAGTCTATTCTATCTGCGAAGGGATTGATAACGAAGGCCGAAGAATTATTTGGGTTGGTGATGATTCGAGGATTGGGATATTTAGGCCTGAGCAAGAGAAATTCTATAATTACGAAAATCTGCTGCCCGATAACTACGCCGTCAATCACATTTTTAGAAGCCCCAAAACGGGTATTGTTTGGTTTGGTACATCCGAGGGGGTGCTTAAATACAATCCTCATAATCAGGTTGTTAGCACGCATTTGATACCGCCAGAACTTAAGACAATCGCCAAAGACGTAACGGTGATTCATCAAGATAAAACCGACCCAAGTGGCAATACTTTCTGGATTGGGCTTTCGAGAGGAGGTATTTTGCGTTGGAATCGTGCCGAAAACCAAACAAGGCATTTTCCGTTTCCTGAATATTCACTCAAAACCGAAGCCACTTGGATTATCCAAGACAAGCAAAACAAGATTTGGATTGGAGCAAATCAGTGGCAATCGTGGGCAGATGGAAAAACCGATTCTACCGATAACCGATTTGAAGGCATTTTTTTATTCGACCCATCCAAAGAAAAATTCTTGAAAACTCCCTTCAAAACACATCAAGGGTTTTTCTCAGTACCGTTTTATTCGCTTGGGATGATTGATAACAAAGACCGATTCTGGATAAGCAATCACTACGAAGGAATGCGGGTACTCGACCTCAAAACTGGTAAAAGGCTGAATCTGTGGGATAAAGCTCTGCAAGATAAATTAATCGAAAATAACAATTGGATTATGGATGTCTTTCAAGACAGCCGACACCGCATTTGGATAGCAACCATGAACAGCATTTATTATTATGACGAATCTACACAAACCTTTAAAGATATTGAGAAAACGATTCGTAATAATACCTTAAAAAACAGAGCAGCCATAAAATTGACCGAAGATAAAACGGGCAATATTTGGGCTGTTGGTTGGCATTTAGTAGCAAAAATTGATAAAAATGGTAAGATTTTAGGGCAATGGTCGGAAGAAGACGGATTGCCAGATATGGAGAATCGTCGGGTTGTGATGGATGCTAAATCTCGTGCTTGGATTGGGTCGCTCGATGCCTTGACACTTTTTGATGAATCTCGGAAAGCGTTCAGAAAGCTAACGGTCAATGATGGATTGATTTCAAATAATACAATGGGCGGTTTTTGTATGAGTTCGCACAATGAACTTTTGGTCGGAAACCGTGGTGGGTGGAATGTCATAAATATCGATGCTTTAGACGATACCGAGCAGATTGATAATTTGGCAGTGAGTAGTATCAGAGTAAACAATAAAGAAATTGCCGCCGATTGGAGCAGTGATGTTAGACTTGAGCGTGACCAAAACTCAATAAGTTTCGATTTTTCGGCACTAAATTTTGCTAAAAACAACGAAAACCGTTATTCGTATTACCTCGAAGGTTTTGAAACGGGTTGGATTGATGGGGGCAATAATCATCAAGTTTATTATACAAATCTTAACCCCGAATCGTATGTTTTCCATGTCCGAACCGCCAACGCTTTTGGTAAATGGAACGAAAAAGAATTGACAATCAAGTTTAGCATCAAACCTGCCTACTACGAAACTTGGTGGTTTAGATTACTGATTGTGGGTTTGATTGCGGCTTTGGCGTATGGTTTTTATCGGTACCGAATCAACCAGCTATTGCAAATGCAGGTGATTCGGGAGAATATTTCGAGAGATTTACACGACGAAATTGGGGCTTCATTGAGCGGAATCGGGATGTTGAGCCAGATTGCTGTGCAGCAGTTAGACGAAAGACATCCTTCGTATCAACACATCAGGAGAATCACTGAAGACGCAAAAAATATCGGGGCTTCGATGGATGATATTGTTTGGAGTATTAATCCTAAAAATGACGAAATCGGTAGTATAATTGCTCGGATGAATCGCCACACCGCCGAACTCTTCGAGGCGAAGGGCATCGAATACCAAATGGATATTCAACAAATTGATGATGATTTAAAACTCTCAATGGAACAACGCCGCGATATTTACCTTATTTTTAAAGAAGGAATCAATAATCTACTGAAATACTCAAAATGCAAAAACGCAAAAATTAGGATTCGGGCCGAGCAATCGCTATTTGAAGTGATGATTGAAGATGATGGTGTGGGTTTTGATACCGAAAAAGCGATTTTGGGTAATGGCCTACGTAATATGCGTAAAAGAGCCGAGGCCTTAAAGGGAGATTTTAAGATAGAATCGGCGATTGGTCAAGGTACAAAGTTATTCTTACAAGTACCGATTTGATACCCAAAAGGGTTATTTGAAAATGAGTTATTTTTTAATTCTTTTGTAATGAGATTTCTGAGTCATCTAACCAGTCGCCACTACTATGACAACCATTTCGATTTATGAAGATAACGAACGACTAAGAGAGTTGGTCGAAATGCTTGTCGGAACAGCAGAAGGGTATAAAGTGCGTGGGAGTTATCATAATTGTGAGGATATTCTCTCGAAGGTAGAGAATGACAACCCTGCCGTCATCATCATGGATATTGATATGCCCGATTACGATGGATTAGAAGGGGTAAGGTTAGTGAAGTCGCATCGAGCCGATGTAAAGGTGATTATGCACACTGTTTTTGATGATGACGACCGCCTTTTTACTTGCCTTAGCAACGGTGCCGATGGCTATATTCTTAAAAAAGATGCTCCGACCAAACTTTTTCAAGCAATCGGCGATGTGATGGAAGGAGGAGCCCCGATGTCGCCCGGAATCGCCAAAAGAGTACTTCAATCGTTTCGTAAAACCGAACCTCTAAAATCTGACTACAACATCACAGACCGAGAAAAAGAAGTTTTAGAATTACTAACCAAGGGTTTTTCTTATAAAATGATTGCCTACGACCGAGAAATCTCGATTGAGACCGTAAGGCGGCATCTCAAAAATATCTACCAAAAGTTGCACGTTCAGTGTGGCACCGAGGCCGTGGCAAAGGCTATC
>JALOLV010000523.1 GCA_025455785.1 Spirosomataceae bacterium
GAGAGTTTTCACAGAACTGTGTCAAATTAAAGTATAATTTTTAACTTTAACAAAACGCAGAAAAAATGGAAAACTCTCAATCCTTTGATTTCAATGATTTCAAGCAAAAAGCGATGCAAGAATTGTACGCTGGCAAGCCTTTGATGGGTGAAAGTGGCATCTTCACACCTCTCTTGAAACACTTTTTAGAAGCGACGCTGCAAGGTGAAATGTCTAATCATTTGACGGCTGAGAAATCAGAAGGTAAGTCAAATCGTCGTAATGGATTAAGCAAAAAATCGGTCAGAAGTGGCTTTGGGCAATTTGATTTAGAAAGTCCACGAGATAGGTCGGGAAGTTATGAGCCAATAGTTGTTTCTAAACGTCAAACCATTCTTACTGACCAGTTAGAATCGAAGATTATTTCTATGTACGGACGTGGCATGAGCTATTCCGAAATACAAGGTCATTTACAAGAATTATATGGATTTAACTTATCTGCAGGGGAATTAAGTAGCATCACCGACCAAGTGTTACCACTATTGCGAGAATGGCAAAATCGTCCTTTGTATAGTATTTATGTTGCCCTGTGGATGGATGGGATGTATTACAAAGTACGAGTTGATGGCAAAGTTGTTACCAGAGTTTTATATAGTGTTATTGGCTTAGATTTACATGGCAAAAAAGATGTTTTAGGTATCTATCTGTCTGAAAGTGAGGGGTCTAAATTCTGGCTTACTATCATGAATGACCTCAAACAAAGAGGCGTTGAAGATGTATTATTTGCTTGTATTGATGGTTTGAAAGGATTTCCAGAAGCTATTGAATCGGCATTCCCCCACACACAGGTACAGCTTTGTATAGTACACCAAATACGATATTCGATGAGATTAATACCTCATAAGCATTATAGAGAATTTTTAAATGGCTTGAAGACCATTTATCAAGCTGAAAACTTATCAACAGCAGAAGCAAACCTTCAAATATTTGCCGAAAAATGGGCGAAATTATACCCTCAAGCAGTACAAACTTGGACTAATAATTGGACGAATATGTCAGCTTACTTTGACTATTCTCCTTTAATTCGGAAGATAATTTACACAACTAATACCATTGAATCTTACCATCGTAATATTCGTAAAATCACAAAAACAAAGGCGGCTTTTACTTCGGATAATGCCTTGCTGAAATTGGCTTTTTTAGCCATTCAAAACATGGAAAAAATCTGGAATAAAACCGCCTTTAATTGGAAAACAATCTTATCAGAATTAATGATTACTTTTGGGGACAGAATCCAAATCCAAAAACTCGAAATTTAACTTGACACAGTTTATCATCTATCATCTATTATCTAACCTCTATTCTCTATCATCTATTCTCTACCATTTCTCTCTAAAGAATTGCTTTCACAAACCTGTCTTTCCCAAACATATCTTTTACTACCTCTACGTAGCTAAATCCTTCATTCCAAAATAATTCAGCGGTTTCCAATCCAAAAGCCTGATTAATTTCTACTATGCACAATCCCTTTTTTGTCAGATTTTTAGCTGAAAATTCGGCGATTTTTTTATAAAAAATCAAAGGGTTATCATCATCCACGAACAAAGCTAAATAAGGCTCATAATCCAAGATATTTTTCTCCATTTCAGATTTCTCCGAATTCATCACGTAGGGTGGGTTACTCACAATCACGGTGAACGGTGAGTGGTAAACGGTAGAAGATTCAAGGATGTTTACCTTTTCAAAAATTACATTCCCTCCATTTCTCTCGGCATTTTCTTTAGCAATTCTGAGGGCTTGCTCTGAAATATCATAAGCATACACCTGAGCATCGGGCAATTCACAAGCTAAAGAAACAGCAATACACCCCGAACCCGTACCAATATCTAAAATTTTTGGTTTAGCATCGTGTTTCTCATTATTTCTTAACGAGCGTTCACCGCTCGACTGATAACTGATAACTGATAACTGAACGAGTTCCTCCGTTTCAGGACGTGGAATTAAAGTATCAGGAGTAACTTTAAATTTACGCCCATAAAATTCAGTTTCACCAATGATGTACTGGATAGGCTCATGGCTTTTTAATCGTTTGATAATCTCATAAAAATCAGCACATTGATTTACTTTTTCATCTAATAGAATGTCAGATTTTGATAATTTTAAAAAGTGATTTAATAAAAGATAAACAATAGTTTTTGCTTCTTTTTCATCATAAACAGCCGTAATTTCGGATAATAATTCTTGAAAGAGGGATTTGGAGGAAGTCAAAAGAGTCATATTTTAATTGATATTTACAAAATTACATGATAAATACGCAATTTATGCAGCGAGGGTTGCTACTTGCTGAATTAGGGGCTGGTTTGGTATCACCTAATCCGATGGTGGGATGCGTAATTGTACATGAAAATAGAGTCATTGGCGAAGGTTGGCATCAAAAATACGGAGAAGCCCATGCCGAAGTAAACGCTATCAATTCAGTAGAAGACAAAACGTTACTCCCAGCATCAACGGCTTACGTTACACTCGAACCTTGTTCTCATTTTGGTAAAACGCCCCCCTGTGCTGATTTGTTGATTAAACACCAAATTAAGAAAGTGGTAGTGTGTAATCATGACCCTAATCCGCTGGTGGCTGGGAAAGGCATCGAAAAACTACAACAAGCAGGCATTGAAGTAGAAGTGGGTATGCTGGAAGAACAAGGGAGAGCATTGAACAAACGTTTTTTTACTTTTATCGAAAAAAAACGTAGAATCTGCCGATGGTTACATTGCCAAACCGCACTACGAAGCCGTACAAATTTCTAATAATTTATCAAGAAGATGGGTACACAAAATGCGGGCAGAAGAAGATGCGATATTAGTTGGCACTAACACGGTAAGGTATGACAACCCCAGTTTGAATACTCGCTTCTGGACGGGTAAAAACCCCACAAGAGTATTCATTGATAAGCATTTATCTGTACCCCAAAACTTTCATG
>JALOLV010000189.1 GCA_025455785.1 Spirosomataceae bacterium
AATTCCTTCGTAAGATATGTTTTTCTTTTTGTGGTTTTCGGCTTAATCCTCCGATTCGGGTACGATATTTTTACTTCAAATAGGCAATAGCGGCTTCGAGAATGGTGTCTTTACCGGCAGCTTCATCCTCTTTTTTCATGTCAATTTTAATATCTGGTACAACTCCGCTCTCGATTTGTTCTTTTTTGAGATTGAGCAATTGTGTTCCCGAGAATCGGTACTTCCATCCATTCATCAATTCACCACTAAACGGAGCCCCGCCACCGCCACCCGTTTGGTCGCCGATGAGCGTTACATTTGGTAGCTCCGACATCACCGAAGCAAACCAATTTGCCGCCGAATAAACCTTGCGATTGGTCAGTAAAACAACTTTGCCTTTATAAGAAATACTCTCGTGTTTTTTGATTTGATAAGCGAAAAAATCAGTAAAATCGCCACTTTTTGCCGATTTTTTGTAGCGTTCGTAGCCAACCGTTAAATCTTGCGGAACAAAAAATTGGGCAATCAAATCTACCATTGCCAATGCTCCGCCAGTGTTATCTCTGATGTCAATGATAATGCCCTTGACCGATTGGTACTTCTGAATCAATTTACCCAACTGCTCGGCATCGGAGATACCCATAAAACTCTCGTATTGGATATACGCCATATCGTTGGGCAATAATCTATTCTTAAATGGTCCAGCGATTTCGTAATTTTTGCCGAGGTAATTTCGCTCAATAATATTAGCATTAAAATTGGCCGGATAATCTAAGTACCAATCCCAGCTACGAGAGACATCAAAGTCGGATTGGAGGTTGGTGTGTCCGTCGCGTAATTCATTCATCATCGTGGCCATTACCGAAAACAACTCACGCTCGGTCATCGAATCTTTAATCTGCGGTCGGTATCTTTGATAGACAGCATTCCAGTCGATTTTTTTATACTCGAAGAATGTGTAGCGGTCGTTTACTTCTTTCCAGAATAATTCAAAATTATTAGTCGGCGTATCGGCCGGGTCTTTTTCGATGAGCAATTGCTCGCACGACGAAACTGCGAACAATAAACTGATTATCAGGCCAAAACGTAGTAGTGGAGTCATAAGCACAAAATAAAATCTACCTTCAGAACGTTAAATATCTGTTTTTTGATACATTTGGTCAAAATTTTGCTCTATATTTTTACAGTTAAGTTTTTTTTAACTTATCTTTAAACCATATTTATCAAAATTGCGTCTATAAATAAAATGTTTTGTCGGCGAAGCTACAAAGCAAATAAACATAAATAATCTATTACAATATGAAAAAGATTGGATTTCTACTTTTATCATTCGGCTTTATCGGACTCTCAAATATTTCTTGCAAAGAAAAAGTAGCACCTGTTTCGGAGCGTATTGCTAAAAACTGGACGGCAAGCTCGGTAAAAGAAGGAACAAGTGTAGTATATACAAAAGGTGGTACAAGCAACGTAAGACCCGGGTATTCGAGCTTTAGCTTGAATCTTGCGGCGGCTCCGACGGCTTCGTTGAGAGAGTTCGACAATAACTCTTTTACAGGCCAATACGAAGTAACCGATACAAAACTGACATTGAAAAGCCTTAACCCACAACCAACTGGTACGGGCGGAACAATCGAATACACAATCGTTAGTCTTAATAACGAAGGTACAGAATTGAAGCTCCTTCGTACTACACCAAGCCAAAAAACGGGTAGTAATTCAAACGAATACACGTTGGTTTCGCAATAAGAAATTAGGCTTTATCAATATAAAAAATGCTTTCAGGGACTCTGAAAGCATTTTTTGTTTATTTCTTCATGTATTCTACATATTTCGGAAAAGCCAATTCGGGGTCAGCGATTTCGGGATGCCAACGTTTTTCCCATTCAAAGCTATAATACCCACTGTAGTTATCTTTTCTCAGAATCGCCAGAGCGTCATTGATTGGCCCATTGCCTTCGCCCACAAAGACATAATTAAATTTACCATCTGCTCCGATGACTCCGTCTTTCATGTGTACGTGTTCGATATACGGTTTCAAGGCCTCGTACATTTCTTGGGCGGGTTGTTTGGTTACGACAAACATATTGAAGTAATCCCAAATCAAACGTGCTTTTTTAGTATCGACTTGCTTCATTATCCAAACCAAATCATCGGTGCGAACCACGTCTCCGTGGGTTTCGAGCAAGATTTTTACAGGCGTATTTTTGGCGTAATCGGTCAGCTCGACCAAACCCGAAGCAATCTTTTCGAGCGTTGCCTCTTTCGGATATTCTTTCGGTAGATTATTCGGAAAAACCCGAATGTACGGACACTCTAACTGAGCTGCCAAGTCAATGTACTTTTTGGCGTGGTCTAATTGCTCGGTACGTTTGGCAGATTCGTGAATGTGCAGATTTGCCGACGAACCTAAATTGATGATTTTCAGACCTTTATCTTTGGTTCGTCGCAGTGTTTCTTTGGTTTGAGTTGTAAATTCGGGGCATTTCAATAAATCAATTTCTTTACCAAGACCTCGCAATTCGATTGCCGAATATTGCCACTTTGAAGCATTATCAATGATTTGCTGGTAGCTCCAGTTGGGGCAACCCAGTGTAGAAAAAGCCAATTTGGGCTTAGATTTTTTAGCAAATGACTGTGCAGCAACAAAACTGCCAGCCGTAGCAAAGATGAATTGACGACGGTTCATGGTTATTTTTTAGGTTAAATAGTTGATATAATTGTAGTAACACGCCGTGGCGTGCTACTAAATAATCGTTTAATATTTTATGCTCCTTCAAACTGACGTAGAAACCTCACGTCATTCTCGAAGAACATCCTCAAATCTTTTACTCGATACTTGAGATTGGCGATACGCTCAACGCCCATTCCGAACGCAAAACCTGTGTACTCTTCGGGGTCGATTCCGCAACTTGCCAAAACGTTGGGGTCCACCATTCCCGAGCCCGCAATCTCTACCCAGCCGCTCCCTTTACACATATTACAGCCTTTGCCTCCGCAGATAAAGCATGAGACGTCAATCTCGGCCGAAGGCTCAGTAAATGGAAAATAACTCGGACGCAGACGCACCGTAACGTCTTTGCCGTACATTTCTTTAGCAAAATGTAGAAGTGTATCTTTTAGGTCTTTGAAAGACACGTTTTTATCAACATAAAGCCCCTCGATTTGGTGGAATTGGCAGTGAGCCCGTGCCGAAATGGCCTCGTTGCGGTAAACACGACCAATCATTATTGAGCGAATGGGCGGTTTTTTGCGTTCCATCAGTCGAATTTGAACGTTTGATGTATGCGTACGCAGAAGAACGTCGTCTTTCTGAACTTCTTTTTTCTCAACAAAGAAGGTATCCTGCATATCACGTGCAGGGTGGTGTTCGGCAAAATTAAGAGCAGTAAAATTATACCAGTCAGTTTCAATTTCGGGTCCTTCTTCATGACTGAAACCCATTCTCCCAAAAATCTCTAACACACGCTGGCGTACCAACGTAAGCGGATGCACCGTACCCGTAAAATTAGGGGCTTGCGGTAGGGTCAAATCTGTGGCACTTCCTGCTGCATCGCTTTCGCTGTTTTCGATAGCTTCCGTAAAATCTTTCAAGCGTTGCTCGGCAAGGGTTTTGAGTTTGTTTAACTCTTGCCCAACCGCACGTTTTTGGTCGTTGGCAACGGTTTTGAAATCTTCAAAGAGCTCGTTTAAAAGCCCTTTGCGACTTGTATATCTTAGACGATAGTTTTCTAACTGGTCTTTGGTTTTGACCTCAATCGTTTCAATTTCTTTTAAAATATTCTGAATTTTGTCTAACACAGGTGTACCGTTTAATAAAATTACACACAAAGATAGGAATATTGTCAGAATTGTCTTATACTTTTGAAGCCATAAAGTCAAAAAAGGCTGCTGAAGGGTTATAAAGCATTCAGGATACGTATAGCGTAATTTTACGTATTTTGATTGGGGTTATTACCCTATTTTGTTATGAGAAACTGTCATAAACCATTGATATTCAATAGCTTACAATAAAATCGTAAAGTTTTGTCATTTGCGTTATCCTAAACTATAATGTATGTTTGAAAACTCAAAAACGTACATTATAGCCATGAACACAAATAGATTTAATTTGAACGAAAACGGATTGGCCCAAAAATTCAAGTTTCGCTATCAAAACCGTTTTATTTCGATTCCGGTAGAACAGATTTCTCATTTAGAGGGCGATTGCAACTATACACTGGTCTATACCAAAACCAATCGGAAATTTGTAACCGCTTATACGCTCAAAAATTTTGAGAATATTCTGGATAAACAAAAATTTGTAAGGGTTCACAAATCTCATATTGTAAACTTGAATTGTATCGAGCAGATTGATTTGCAGAAGTATTCGGGCGAGATTAAGCTAAATTGTGGTAGGCATTTGGAGGTTTCGAGAAGAAAATTAAAGAATTTGACCGATAAAATTGATAAATACAATATAAAGCCGATGTGATTGGCAAAATGATATTATTCTTTTCATAATACTTTTTAGTGGTTAGGTGATGAAGAAAACAGTTGTCCTTTGGACGGCTGTTTTTTGTTTTTTATCTCAAACCGTTTTCTTTTTCACCCAAAAAGAGTGAAATTCGCAAATCAGTATGCTGACTGGACTAATTTTTGCGTTCTTTAAAAGTTATTTTATAATTCTAAATATACTCAATGTCATAACTGGGGTTGAGCCTTACCATTATGAAACTATTACGACGTATTTCGGTAATTTTATTGGTGCTTTTCGGAGCAGCGTTTGTGGCATTTAAGTCTGACGACCGCTATTTCGAGATTGCTAAAAACCTCGATATTTTTGCGACGATGTTCAAAGAACTCAACGCCTATTATGTCGATGATATTAACCCAAACCGTGCGATGCGTCTGAGCATCGAGGGGATGTTGAAACAACTCGACCCCTACACAAACTTTTATCCCGAAGACGACATCGAAGACTACATGACGATGACAACGGGTAAATACAACGGAATCGGGGCTACCGTAACACCTCGAAACGGTAAACAACTCGTTGTGATGATTTATGAAGGCTCGCCAGCCGACAAGGCAGGTATGAAAATCGGCGATGAAATCATCAAAATTGATGGAGTTGATATTGTGAACCGAAAAGGCGTTGATATTGGTAGATTGCTCAAAGGGCAAACGGGTACAACCGTAAAATTAGCTGTAAAACGCTACGGACAAAACTCGCCAGTTGAATTGACAGTTGGGCGTGATATTGTCAAGACTCTCAATGTGCCACACCACGGAATGATTAACGACGAAGTGGGGTATATCCAGCTCAATGATTTTACGGCAACCGCCGCAAAAGAAGTAAAAACTGCATTTAATGACCTAAAAGCCCAAGGAATGAAGCAATTAGTGTTTGATTTGAGAGGAAATCCGGGGGGGCTTCTAAATATGTCTGTCGAGATTTGTAATATGTTCTTGCCAAAAGATGCTTTGATTGTAGAAACACGTGGAAAAGTAGCCGAATGGAATCGTAAATATAACGGAACCGAACAGCCGATTGATACCGATATGCCGATTGTAGTTTTGATAAATAGCCAGAGTGCTTCGGCAGCCGAGATTGTAAGTGGAACGCTCCAAGACTACGACCGTGCGGTATTGATTGGTCAGAAATCTTTCGGTAAAGGACTCGTACAAACAACCCGTGATTTATCGTACAATACGAAAATGAAAATCACGACGGCCAAGTATTATATTCCGAGCGGACGCTGTATTCAGGCGATTGACTACACCCACCGCAACGCTGATGGTAGCGTTGGCAAAGTGCCAGACTCACTCAAAACGGCTTTTAAAACCAAAAATGGTCGTACGGTTTATGATGGGGGGGGCGTTGACCCAGACATCAAGCTCGAAGTAAATGCGATGTCGTCGATTGCGGCAAATTTATTGACCAAAAGTATGATTTTTGATTATGCCACAAAATATTATTTTGAACATCCAAACCTCAAGCCCGAAAAGAATTTTTCGATACAAGATTCTGATTATCAAGATTTTATTAATTGGCTAAAGACCAAAGACTTTACGTATTCGACAGCCACCGAGAAGCAATTAGACAACCTCGAAGCATCGGCAAAGAAAGATAAATCGTTGGATGCCATACAAGAGCAAATCAAGCTCTTGCGTAGTAAAATCGACCAAAGCAAACAACAAGATTTGATAAAATTCAAGAGCGAAATTAAAGAACAGCTCGAAGCCGAGATTCTGAGCCGTTATTATTATCAAAAAGCCATGAAGTTTGTTTCGTTCGAGAAAGATGACGAAGTACAAGAGGCACTTAAATTATTTAAAGATATGCCTCGTTATCAGTCGATTTTGAGGGGAGGAAAATAGTTTTTAGTAAACTGAGCATTTTATCAAACCTCCAAGGTTTCAGAAACCTTGGAGGTTTTTAATAAACCGCAAATTCAAAATAGTGCAAATCGTAAGCATAGATACAACAACAAAAGGCTGCTCGGTAGCTCTTCATCAAAATGGTAAGCTGTTATCAATCAGCGAGTTATATTCAGAAAAATCATCTTCTGGAATGCTCACTACATTGATACAAAATACGGTTCATGCGGCTGGTCAAAAGCTGAGCGATATTGATGCCTTTGCGGTTGC
>JALOLV010000190.1 GCA_025455785.1 Spirosomataceae bacterium
ATAACATTTACGTATAACCTCAGAGCCATGAACGCATCGCAAAGCGGCGGGCCAAATATGAGGGTTATTATGAGATAAATAGTTTGAGATAAACGTAAATTGGCAATTTGATTTTCGAGTTGCCAATTTTTTATTTTCAGTAAACTCGTGTTATATTTGTTTAAAAACTGGTTTTTATGTTACAGAGCTTTGAAGCAACATTGAAGAACGGGCAAATAATCTGGAAGGATTCTTTAGATAAATTGCCAAATGAAGCAGAAGTGGTAATTACAGTATTAGAAGTTAAGAAACAGGTTAAATCTTCTCGTAAAACATTGGATTTTTTGAGCGAACCTATGCTTTTTACTGATGAAGAAAACGCACAAATTGATGCCGAATTTAATGAAATCCACGATTCATGGCAAAGAGATATATTATAGATACCAATATTGTTATCAAGCTCTTAGAAATTTAGTGCCAGCCAATGGAACAGAGTTTCT
The DNA here is from genome assembly GCA_025455785.1 of Spirosomataceae bacterium. Taxonomy (GTDB): domain Bacteria; phylum Bacteroidota; class Bacteroidia; order Cytophagales; family Spirosomataceae; genus JALOLV01. The sequence goes on from JALOLV010000190.1 coordinate 480, forward strand.
GAAAAATGCACTTTTGAGCGAAACAAATCTTTCGGTTGTTTCACAGATTGAATTGTTGGGGTGGAATGCTTCAAATGATGAATTAGAAAGGCGAATTAAAATTTTTGTTGATGAATCCAATATCATCGAACTTGGTGAGGGTGTCATTCAGAAGACAATTGAAATTAGAAGAAAGATAAAAGTAAAACTACCTGATGCAATCATAGCTGCCTCTGCTATTGTAAATGATTTTACCTTAATATCAGATAATGATTCAGATTTTCTCAGGATTCCTCATCTCAAATAGATTAATCCGATGAAAATGTAATCGTATCTACCGATAAAAATTCGTACCTTTGCACTTACAAAACCGTTTGTAAGATGCCAAACAATCCAATTCTCAAAAGCAATCGCCTCAACAATCTGACCTACGCTATTCGTGGGCCTGTGTTCGAGAAAGCACAACAGCTTGAGGCTCTTGGTCAAAAAATCATCAATCTAAATATCGGTAATCCCGCCCCTTTTGGGTTCGATGTACCCGACGAGATTGTTTATGACATGATTATGAATATCCGCAATGCTCAGGGGTATTCGCATCATCTTGGTATCTTCTCCGCCCGCAAGGCTGTGATGCACTACACCCAACAGATTGGTATTCAAGGAGTTACAATAGACGACATATTCATTGGTAATGGCGTGAGTGAGCTTATCGTGATGACAATGCAAGCATTGCTCAATGACGATGACGAAATCCTTGTACCTTCGCCAGATTATCCACTCTGGACAACCGCCGTTGCTCTTTCGGGCGGTAAACCAGTACATTATATTTGTGATGAAGAATCAGATTGGAATCCTGATTTAGACGATATTCGCCGTAAAATCACCCGAAAAACCAAAGGAATCGTCGTTATAAACCCAAATAATCCGACCGGAGCAGTTTATGAGGATGATATTTTGAAAGGAATCGTCAAAATTGCCGAAGAACATAATCTGATAGTCTTTGCCGATGAAATCTACGATAAAATCTTGTATGACGGACGCAAACACACACCGATTGCTACCCTGAGCAATGACGTATTTTTTATGACCTTCGGCGGACTTTCTAAAAACTACCGTGCGGCGGGTTTCCGTGGCGGTTGGATTATCATGAGCGGTGCCAAACACCGAGCTAAATCGCTGGTCGAGGGAATTACGCTACTGGCAAGTTTGCGTCTTTGTGCCAACGTGCCTACTCAGTATGCCATTCAAACCGCACTTGGTGGATACCAAAGTATCAATGATTTGGTAGCACCCGAAGGGCGGCTCTGCAAACAACGTGATTTAGTTTACTACAAAATGACCGATATTCCGGGAATCACCTGTGTGAAGCCCAAAGGAGCTTTATATTTGTTTCCAAAGATTGATTTAAAGAAGTTTTCGTTCAAAGACGATGAGCAATTTACTTTCGATTTGCTCTGCGAACAGAAGGTTTTGGTAGTTTCGGGAACGGGCTTCAATTATCACAAACCAGACCATTTTAGAATCGTTTTCTTGCCTACAACCGAAGAATTGGAGATTGCAACAAACCGAATTAGGGCTTTTTTGGATGGAGTAAGAATCAAAAATGAAGAATTGGTTTTAGCTTAAATGCAACTTTATTATTTTTATATTCGTTTTTTCTAAAAAGATAAAGATATGGCTAAAGAAAACAATGATAATATTTTCTCGGCTTCGGGCTTAGTCGCTGTTGCGACGGGATTAGTGATTCTTGCCATAGCAGAAGAAAATAGAAAGCAGAGAAAACGACTTGAAGCAATCAAAGCTCGTATCAATAATGGGTATTCGACTGATACTCTAAATCTCGCAGGTGATTGGAGAAAAGTCAATAAGTACGTCGCAAATTCATTTGATAAAATAAGATAGTATATATGAATGTTAAAGGTGAAAAAAATGAATTAACGAAAGGCGATAACCAAATAGCCAAATCAGAAATATATATAGGACCTTATCCTGACCCATCTACATTAGCCCAATATGAAAATGTTAAAGAAGGCTTTGCAGACAGACTCATTGCAATGGCTGAAAAAGAACAAGATGCGAGGATAAAACAAAATGATAAACTTATTGATATTGAAGTTAAAAGGGCTAACAATGTTAGATGGAATCTTATAACGGGCCTAATAGGCGTTTTTACGATAGTAGGCCTCTGTGCATATGCTTTTTGGCTTGGGCATCCTACTCAAGCCGCAACAATGGCTTCTGTAATTATTATTGGTCTTGCCGCTGTTTTTGTTACTGGTAAATACAGAAGCAAAGAAGATAAAAACTCAAATGAGGGGCAAGATTCTACACAAATACCAGATTGATGGATATTATTCTGCTTATTCTTTCGATTGTGTGCCTTTTGGTGGGTTTAGCGGGGGCAGTTTTGCCTTTGCCCGGGCCACCTTTGAGTTTTGTCGGATTATTGATTCTACAATTTACTAAATACGTTGAGTTTCCGCAAAAACTGCTCGTGATGCTCGGTGTGGCTACCGTTGCCGTCACGATTATTGATTATTACGTACCGATTTGGGGTACGAAGAAATTTGGCGGAAGTAAATACGGCACTTGGGGGAGTACAATCGGCATGGTCATCGGGATGTTTTTTGGGCCATTCGGAATCTTCATCGGAGCTTTTGCAGGTGCATTGCTCGGTGAATTTATCAATGGAGCTAATTCGCAGGTGGCATTCAAGGCCGCTATCGGCTCGTTTGTAGGTTTTTTGGCGGGAATCGTAATGAAAGTTTTTTTGTGCGGAGTCATGATTTACTACGCCATTAGTTATTTTAATTGGAGTTAAATACCTTCTTAACCCTGTCAGGGCTTTGTAGCCCTGACAGGGTTTTTACTTGAAAAATATGAACATAGAAAATCAATTAAAAAATACCATTCAACAAGCATTATCGAGCCTTTTTGAGGTGTCGGAGGCTGTTACTTTACAACCAACCAAAAAAGATTTTGAAGGAACATATACCTACGTTACGTTTCCGTTAGTAAAACAACTCCGCAAAAATCCAGTAGAAATCGGCAACGCCATTGGTAATTATTTACTCGAAAACTCAAAACTCGTGAGTAAATTCAATGTCGTTCAGGGTTTTTTGAATGTCAGTATTGCAGATTCTGCTTGGGTTGATACCCTAAACCAAATCATTACAGATAAAAACTTTGGTTTTTTGCCCAAAAACGGGCAGTCGGTAATGGTCGAATATTCATCGCCAAATACTAACAAACCATTGCATTTGGGGCATTTGCGTAACAATTTCTTAGGGTATTCGATTGCACAGATTCTCGAAGCCAATGGCTACGATGTCGTAAAAACCTGCTTGGTCAATGACCGTGGTATCCATATTTGTAAATCAATGTTGGCTTACCAGAAGTACGGCAATGGCGAAACTCCCGAAAGCAGTGGTATCAAAGGCGACCATTTGGCGGGTAAATACTACGTACTTTTTGATAAGGATTTAAAACAAGAAGTTGCCGAATTGGTAGCTGGCGGAATGCCCGAAGATGAAGCCAAAAAGAAAGCACCTTCGATTGTTGCGGCACAAGAAATGCTAATCAAGTGGGAGCAAGGCGACGAAGAAGTGGTGGCTCTGTGGCGTAAGATGAATGAATGGGTTTTTGCAGGATTTAACGAAACATATAAGAAAATCGGGGTTTCGTTTGATAAAACATATTATGAGTCAAATACTTATCTGCTCGGTAAAGATGTAGTTGAAGAAGGTTTACAGAAAGGGATATTCTTCAAAAAAGAAAATGGCTCGGTTTGGATTGACCTGAAAGAAGAAGGACTCGACGAGAAACTCGTGCTTCGTTCGGATGGAACATCGGTCTATATCACCCAAGATTTGGGAACGACCGATATGAAATTCAAAGATTTTAATAACGATAAATCAGTTTGGGTCGTGGGCAATGAGCAAGATTACCATTTTCAGGTACTTTTTGCCATTATGAAAAAACTCGGCCGTAGCTATGCCGATGGCTGTTATCATTTATCGTATGGGATGGTAGATTTGCCATCGGGCAAGATGAAATCTCGTGAAGGAACGGTTGTGGATGCCGATGATTTAGCCGAAGAAGTAAGGGCCGAAGCCGAGAATGTAGCCAAAGAACGTGGTGATATTGCGAGTATGTCGAGCGACGAACAACAACACCTTTTTAATATGGTGGGCTTAGGTGCTTTGAAATATTTTCTACTCAAAGTTGACCCCAAAAGCCGTATGTTATTCAATCCGCAGGAATCGGTACAATTACAAGGCAACACCGGCCCGTATATCCAATACACCCATGCACGTATCTGCTCGGTTTTACGCAAAGCCGAAGCAATGCAAGTGCCACTAAATCAGTTGGTTAATGTGAGCGAATTGCACAAAATCGAATCTGATTTGATTTATCTGATTGGTGAATACCCAACCACAATCAAGCAAGCAGCCTTAGATTATTCGCCCGCAATCATTGCACAATTTGCATACGAATTGGCAAAAACATTCAATCAATTCTATGCCGAAGTTTCGATTTTGAACGAACCCGATGCCAATAAATTACAGTTTAGAATTGCTCTATCTAAAACAATTGCCGAAACAATCGCTAAGGCAATGAAGTTATTAGGAATAGACGTTCCGCAAAGAATGTAACCTCTAATTGATACAAAAATGAAAAAAGCAATTTTTATCACAATTGGTGCAATTTTAATAACTACACTGGCAATGGGATTGAATATTATGAAAATGTTTTCGGATAAAAAAGAAATCCGAACGATGCCTACCGATGCGGTAGCTAAAGCATCAATTTATGACTTTAAAATTAAGTCTTTGGATGGCAAACAAACCATCAGTCTTGCTCAATATCAAGGCAAGAAAATTGTAATATTGAATGTCGCCTCTAAGTGTGGTTTTACTCCACAATACGCCGATTGGGAGGCATTTTATAAAAAAAATAAAGATAAAGTTGTAGTTCTGGGTTTCCCGGCCAATGATTTTATGATGCAAGAACCCGGTAATAATTCCGAAATCGCTGAGTTTTGTCATAAGAACTACGGCGTAACTTTCCAGATGTTTGATAAAGTAGAAGTAACTGGCAAAAACAAACACCCTTTGTATAAATGGTTGAGCGATAAGTCTTTAAATGGTTGGAATGACCAAGAACCTTCGTGGAATTTCTGCAAATATGTGGTGGACGAAAAGGGTAATTTGGTTAGTTTTTTTGCCTCAGACATTAAGCCAAATAATCCTGAATTTATCAAGGCAATTAGTAAATAACAATACCAGATTGAGATGAAAAATTGGCTCTCAGCAGCTCGACCTCGTACGCTTCCTTTGGCATTGGCAAGTATATTTATGGGTAGTTTTTTAGCGGCATCGGCAGGTGTTTTTGATTTGAAAATTTGCCTTCTGTGCTGCCTAACAACGATTTGCTTGCAGGTTTTATCAAACTTTGCCAACGATTACGGAGATACCCAAAATGGTGCCGATTTGGCGGGTAGAGTAGGGCCAATGAGGGCAGTGCAGTCGGGCGAGATTAGCCCCAAACAAATGCTAAATGCCATTGTTTTGTTTGTAGTTTTGTGTCTAAGTTTTGGGATTTGGTTATTGTACGAAGCCTTCAAGAACGCTTCATCTAATCATTTTTACGGATTCTTAGGGTTGGGCGTGCTTTGTATCATTGCGGCATATACCTACACAGCCGGAAAAAAACCTTACGGATACGCTGGTTTGGGAGATGTTTCGGTGTTAATTTTCTTTGGATTAGTGGGTGTTTTGGGAAGCTATTATCTATATGCCAAAGACTTAGATTTTACTAAAATCTTACCCGCTTTGAGTTGTGGATTCTTTGCAACGGGCGTTTTGAATATCAACAACATCCGTGATATTGAATCGGATACGCGAGCCGGTAAAAAGACAATTCCGGCACGGATGGGACGAGAAAAGGCGATTATTTATCACTGGATTTTGTTGGTAGCAGGAATGGCTTCGGCAATAATTTATGTGGTGCTAAACGGTAATTCGGCTCTCAATTGGTTGTTTTTATTGAGCTTTCCGTTGATTATCCTAAATGGTATCAAAGTTTCTAAATTGCCAAATCCTGACCCGATGCTTAAACAATTGGCTATTGACATTCGGTATCGGGCAGATTCTCTGATTTTTAGCTCGGTTTATATTCAAACCTCCAAGGTCTTTAAGACACTTGGAGGTTTTTTGTTTTATTTAATTCCTCCTCAAGTCTAATAATCTCTTTTTTTAGCTGTCTGTTTTGCTCTTCGAGAGCATCAATAAAACGTTTGTAAAGCTCAAGGGCGTTTACA